>JBJONT010000033.1:0-4092 GCA_046051705.1 Planctomycetota bacterium
TTGTGCCAAGAGAACTTAGTGTATCGTTGCGACATGATGCGAGGGATCAAGGAGGAGTTGCTCTGTCCGTTCGAGTATTTCGGGGTGCCCGATGATGTCGACTACAGCAATATTCCTTGGAGGAGTCGGCGGTTTGACGAAGAAGCGTTAACGGGAGCTTTAGCGACCCGGGTCCGAGCGCAGAATGCGTTAGATCAATTGGAGCGGGTGGGAGCGAAGCGAACCATAGCGTTTTGTTGTTCGCAGCGTCATGCCGATTTCATGGCCGAGTATTTCCGAGGGGTAGGCAAGCGGGTGGCGGCGGTCCATTCCGGGAGCGAATCCGATCCGAGGGCAAGGTCATTAGAGGGGTTAGAGCGAGGTGAGTTAGAAGTTGTGTTTGCGGTCGACATGTTCAACGAAGGGTTAGACATCCCGAGCATAGATACCGTATTGATGTTAAGGCCGACCGAGTCGAGCATTATCTGGTTGCAGCAGTTTGGGCGTGGGTTGCGGAGGAGTGAGGGGAAGGAGAGGGTGAAGGTTGTCGATTACATCGGCAATCACCGAACGTTTTTGGTGAAGTTACGATCGATGTTGCAACCTTTGTTGGGCGTGGGGGATTCCGATGCCCAGTTGCGACGGGGTTTAGAGTTATTGCAGCGAGGTGGGGTGGAGTTACCTGACGGCTGTTCCGTGACGTATGAGTTAGAAGCGGTGGATATGATCGAGCGGTTATTGCGACCGGCGGGCGACATGAAAGCGATCGATCGTTTTTATCAAGATTACGTCGAGCAGTATGGAGAGCGACCGACAGCGATGCAAGCGTATCATGCAGGCTACAATCCGCGAGCGGTGCGAGGGCTGCATGGTTCTTGGCATGGATATGTTGAGGCTCGGGGTGGTTTGAGTTCTCAGGAGCGAGATAGCTGGGAGTCAGGAAAAGAGTTTTTGGGGGTAATCGAGCGGACCAGCATGACGAAGAGTTACAAGATGTTAGTCTTGTTAGCGATGTTGCAGGGAGAGGGTGGGTTGAGGGGGATATCGATTGAGGGGTTGGTAGGTGCATTTCGTCGGTTTGGCAGTTCGAATGCAGCGTTGCGACGGGACATCGGCGAATCGAATCTCGCCAGCGATGCGAAATTGAAGAAGCATTTGCAGAGCAATCCGATAAAGGCTTGGACGGGGGAAGGGGCAGGGCAGGGCCGAGTCTATTTCGAGTATGTGGACGGGGAGTTTCGTTGGGTAGGGAGTGAGGGGTTAGTGAGTGATCCAAGTTTCCGAATGCAAGTCCGCGAGCTCATCGACTGGCGACTTGCCGAGTACTTAGATCGTCATGGGGAGCAAGGTCATCATCGATGTCGGATCATTTTGTCGCACAGAAATCCGATTATCAAGTTGCCCTCGAGGACCCGAGTTGAGAATCTGCCATTAGGCGTCGCACCAATCCGTATTGAAGATAAGGTATATCAGGCTAAATTTGCACAGCAGTACATCAATGTCGTACGAGAGACAGAAAGTTCAACCAGGAATATCTTGCCCGATATTTTACGGGGATGGTATGGAGCATCGGTAGGACAACAAGGAACACGGTTTGAGGTCAAGCTCAAGAGGGTTGGTGACGATTGGGAGCTGCATCGCATCTAGCCCACCTCCCGATCGCGTATAATCGCGCACATCAACAATCAGTCCGTATCCAACTCGCCTCATCTGCGCATCGTTTAACCCGAAGCCTAAGGCGATTCAGTCCTCCTACTTCGGCTGATCCCGCATCAAACCACCCCCCAAAGACCCAACTCAAAACTGCGTTATGGTGTTCTAGGATTTTTACGATGGTCTATTGTGACGCCCCAACGCTGGCTACGAGTTTAACAATTGCACTGCGAGGCCCGTCGGAATAAACCGCCGTTATCGAGCGTGAGTAGGAATTCTCAAAATCCAACGGATAGAAATCACTCCACAACTACGAAAAATTAGACTGTTGCGGATACCATCCATTTCCGCGAGGTCCTGAAAGTGTAAGAATACTGCGTGGCAGTGAAGACTTTTCGGTTCTTAATCAAAAACTTGTTCCCAAGCGTGTGAGAGCGGAATTCCAATGATGAACGAGGGCGGAGGAGACGCTAGAGACCGCGTGCATTTTTTCATGCAGATTTTGCAGCTTCAGCAGATGCGAAAGCAGACCGGTTATCTGCAAGATATTCACGAGCTGCAGATGCAGCAGCAGGAATTTCAACTGCAATTGCAAGAAGAGTTGGAGAGAACGGAGCTTCTACCTAAATGTCCAGATTGCGGAAGCCCTCTGGAATTCACAGTTCGACGATGCCGAAGCTGCACGACTGAAATTGCGTGGATCGAAATTGACGATTACTCCATCCCATTACCAAAAGATCGTATTGAAGAGGTCACCTTCGATTTATTGGCCCATACGTTCAGAGATTTCTTTGATGCGCAGAGAAGGTTTACCGAAAAGAGCAACGACACGCTACCGAAGTTGTATCGGAACATATCTATGATTCACGACCAGTCGAATCGTGAATACGGTTCTCTGGCTAAAGCACAACGTGCTGCCACCGCATATGTAGATCAATGCTCGAAGATTAGCGAACTTCGAGGTGCGGTAATCCAAGACAACGCACTTATCCGATCGGATTACGGAGGGTGCCTCCGTCTCGTTGCCACAGTCGTTGCTGGGGCGCTATCTTTCGCTGCAATAATCGTGGGATTGGCAGCTTACATGTGGTACAAGGAGGACTCAAACGCCAAAACCGAATTCAACCCAACATCAGCGACCATTGCTTGGGGAACAATTATTACAGTCATGTTGCTCGTGTATACTAAGTTCCCATCTCTCTATCGGATTTTCGTCCCAGAAACAAGAAACAGATTGAAGCAGCTGAAGATAGCACAGGAGGCACGAGTTCAGAAGGATGAGGGTATTTCGAATTTGTATTCCAAGACTTTGAATTCCTTGACTTGCTTCATACGTAAACACGACGAAGTGATTCACCTTGAGAACGTATACGATCAGGTTGCCGAGTTCGCATATTGTCATAGCTTGGTCATTCCTCATAAGGCAATTAGCGTACGGGCGCTTGAATTTCCTACCGACCCATTTCAGCCGAACGCACTTTTGCTAATCAAGGAAAGTGCGCAATTGATGGGTCTACCGCTCGAATTTGAATCGGAGCCGACTCAGAATTCGAAGCGGTTGGAATCGAATCAAAACAAGGGCTTGATACCGCTGATTACCGATCACAAGCAATTGACGGTGAATGAGGCGTTGAAGAAGGATTTACCTTCGGAAGAAGGTGGTAGTAAGAAGCTTAAAGCAAGATGCCCTGAGTGCAGAGTTCCCTTCAACATGGTGCTGAGCTTGCTCGGGAAAAAAGTCAAATGCAAGAATTGCGACCATCTTTTCTCCCTTCCCGATCCCAATAATGCATTTGCGAGACCGGGATCACAAACCGCCCTAGTGGTCATTTGTCCTTCGTGTAGGTGCGACTTGCGCATGAATCCAACTCTTTTGACGCGAACGATACGCTGCGGCAAATGTAAAAACATGTTTTCAGCGGATCGATAGATTGCCACTGGCGTAGACCGTAAACATCGTTTGGATAAACCTCCCTAGTTAACGCACAGATCAGCGATGGCTGTGCATCTTATCCCCCGTGCCCTCCAAGTTCGCTTACCTCGCAAGGTTCTCAGCCCAACGGGGCTACACATCGTTTAACCTGTAGCCAGCGACGAGGCTGACCTCATCGTTTGGCCGATCCCGTATCAAAACGCCTCCAAATCCTTGTGATCCGATCCCACAACGTATTGTGAGTGATTTCTTCGTAATCATCCCAAGATTTCCGGCTCCCGGTAGAATAGCACCAAAAGCGATCACATTCCTTTGGGGGAGCAACCGATGAGCGGCCAAGCAGAGTTTTTTGTAGGTTTGGGGACATTATCCTTGATCAATGCGGGTCTTGCGCAGAGCAAGAACCGCAGCGGTTTGCTATGGTGGGTCGTATCGTTGTTTTTAGGTCCCGTCGCCACCTTCTTGATCGTGATTCTTGATCGCGTTGAATCGCCGCAAGGGTAACGCGTCTTCACTGCGGGAGTCCG
>JBJONT010000034.1:0-4897 GCA_046051705.1 Planctomycetota bacterium
TCGCATGAAATCGAAGTTGCAAACTTAGCGGCCGGCCGCTTGATGTCAGAAATTGAACATTCGATCATGGGAAGCGAGATTCGCGAAGCCCGAGACGTTGTCAGACGATTGGATCAAGCCAGTGAGGTTTGGGAGCAGTTGTTGCCAGATCGAAAAATCCTCCATGAGAACTTCGATCTAGGAGGCTGGTCACAACAACAGGGAACTCTAGGAGGGGCATTTCACCACTGGAGTATTTCTTCCGATGGCCGCTTGTTTCTCGGAACAGGTGCAGCTCAAGAAAATCACACCAAGGGTGGACTCGTCGCTACCTCTGCCCTTTCCTTACTTCGCACCCTAGGCGACCGAGGAGCTACGATCAAACACTTGATGCAATGCCTCAATGAGCAAAACGCCGGTATGCATGATGCCACTTGGCAATTGAATCTATCACTGGTGCAACTTAACCCCATCACCGGCACAGGATCGGCCTGTTCGGCAGGCGATCAGCATTGCCTCGTACTATCGAAATCCGGCGTTCGTCACGTAGGTAGCAGCTTGCCGCGACTCGGCGAAAACCTTGAGCAAACATACATGCCCGGTCGATTCGTCCTGCAACCGGGGGAAATGCTTATATCCTTCTCCTCCCGTTTATTCCAGGAAAGCAATGTTGGAAATTCATCCATGCAGATTCCTAGGGAAGGGTCCTCTATGGACATGGCGAAATTGATCCGATTTCTGATAGACTGGAGAGATGAGCCAGCTCAAGATTTGGCAAATAGCGTCGCAGAGCAGTTGCCGCTGCTCGACCCATCCAGCCTTGAACCTCGTGACCGTTCGTTCGTCATCTTGAAAAATCTTCGGTAGCTCACAACCTTACGTTGGCTTATCGTCGAACAGTAAAGAATTCGAATACTAGAGAATTCGAACAAGCATCGCCTACCGGAAGCTTGTATCGATCACCCGAACAGGGTCCTCGAGTCACTCCAGCCTTCGCGATAAAGCTTTGTATTCCAAAACTTCCATTGCTAACTCTCTGCAACACCGTGCGATGTTGTCATCACTGATTTTCAATCGGTCAAGCAACCGCATGCGATTCAATACCATCGACGCATGCATGCCTCGCAAGCTCATGGCATTCCTTCTCGGTTGGATATTGCCAATGGCTTTTCCAACACTCGGAATGTCTCAAAGTCGCGATGACCAATCCTTCGCAAGAGAGTTCCTAGCCAAGTACTGTCAGGATTGTCATCAAGGAGCCGATGCAGAAGCGAAGTTCGATGTTACCGAGTATTTCGTTGACGGGGTCATTGCTGAGCGTCTTGAAAGCTGGGAGTTCGTCCTCTCTCGGATCGAAATCGCAGACATGCCCCCACAAGACGCAGCGATTCGTCCTACAACTGAAGAAATCCGGAAGATACTCCAATGGTCCAAAGACGTGCGTCGCCGCGAAGCGAATCTTCGCAAATCGGATCCCGGCCCCAACTCAATCCGCCGTCTTACCCATGCCGAATACAACGCAGCAATCGAAGCCTTAACATCAACGGCAATTCACCCTGCAGATAGTTTCCCGATCGACCCTGCAAATGAAGCTGGCTTTGACAACTCCGCGCAAACCTTATCGCTACCTCCCTCCTTGGTAGGCAAGTACCTCGATGGTGCAAGGATGGTATCAAGTCATGCGCTGCTGCAAACTCAGAGGATCGCTTTTGCGCCTTACCCCGTCCTCTCCGAAACCGATCGCGACAAGTATTTCGTACACAAGATTGTTGACTTCTACCGCAGCCAACCGACCGACCTGCGAAAGTATTTCCTTGGACTGCGGGTCCTTCAACACGAACTCGTTAAAAACGGCCAATCAGACTCATCCGTTACGAAGAATAAAGAACAGATCGCAGATCAAATAGCAGCCAAGCTTGGGTTGAGTGCGAAGTATTTGCGCACCTTAGCGCAACGGGTTCTCGCGGAGGATAGCCAAGTCGTTGCATTTGGTCCTTGGAGGGAAATACAAAAGCGATTCAACGAGACGATCCTTAACGAACCAGACGAACAACGATGCGAACTAGCCTGCGACAAGCTTGTGGAATGGATCGCCCAAACGCGCGATAGCCTTACTCCCAAACGAGAGATGCTCAGGGGCCCTAAAGATCTCCATCAAGGATCTCAATCGCTGATCTTGTGGTACAACGGTCAACTTGCCGCAGACCGCCGTATGTGCCGAGCTGATCTATTCGATCCGGCGAACAAAAGCTTGTTGGTCGGAGACGACGCCCAAGACACCAACGCTGAATCAGCAACGCTTAAAACCGCCTATGACGACTTCTGTTCAGTTATTCCGAATGCGTTTTACATTTCGGAACGTGGGCGACCCTACGCCAGGGAGGAAAAACAGGAAGCGGCTGGTAGGTTGCTCAGCGCTGGATTCCACAGCATGATGGGATACTATCGAGACGACCAGCCCTTGATTGATTTGGTGTTAGATCAAAGCGGAACAGAGGAACTCGACGGGTTATGGCGTGAATTCGAATTTGTATGTGAATTACCCATCAGACAATTCACTGGCTTCCTTTGGTTTGAACGCGCTGAATCTCGATACCTATGGGAATCACGGTTCGACTTCGCGAGAGCGGAAGACGCCTCCATGGTCGAAACTGAACCCTTCACGCGGTTTGCGACGACTTACCTTGAGAAACTGCAAGAAGGAGAACCTTCAGCGCAAGTCCAACAGGCAGTCGAAGAGTACTTTAAGCTCATGCGAAATCGCTTGGATAAACACTTTGAATTGAAGTCGATCGCACAATCGAAGCATGTGGAAGACTTGGTCCGTCTGGCCGAGCAAGCATACCGTAGACCTTTGAGTGCCAAAGAACGCGATTTAATAGCCAACGACTACACCGACTTCCTCGAAGTCTCCGGGGGGGATCACCGGGTGGCAATCGACGATTCAATTGCCACAATTCTCACATCGCCATGGTTCCTATTTCGTTGGGATCTTCAACCGACAACAGCGGGATTAGATTCAAGCATTCCACATCTTTTGAACCCTATCGAACTTGCATCACGTTTAAGTTTTGCACTTTGGGGCTCGATTCCGGACCAAGAGCTGATGCAGTCAGCCATCCGAAGAACGCTCGATACCGAGGAAGGTTTGGATCAAGAGATCAAACGGATGATCTCCGATCCACGTTCAAAAACCATGTTCAACGAGTTCATTGGAAGCTGGTTAGACTTTCGAAAATTCGATGAGCACAAGGGTGTGGATCGCAATGAGTTCGTCAGCTACGACGATCCCCTACAACGGGCGATGGCCGTCGAACCTGTTGAGTTCCTCTGGTGTATCCTGCAAGAAGGTGGTTCGCTACGAGATTGCTTGGATTCGAATTACGTGGTGGTCAACTCGCGACTCGCTTCTCATTACGGACTTACGGCACTCGATGAGCATTCGGCCGATCCATCGAAATGGTATCGAGTTGACTTAGACGCTGCGGATCCTCGAGGTGGCTTTCCCACCATGGGAGTTTTTCTCACGAATAATTCTCCTGGCTTGCGAACAAGTCCCGTAAAGCGGGGGTATTGGATTATTCGCAAATTAGTTGGTGAGCGAATACCGCCCCCACCTCCCAACGTACCGGAACTTCCCAAGTCAGACCGTGACACTCAAGGAGTATCGCTGCGTGAACTGCTCGCCGCTCACCGCGAACACCCTAGCTGTGCAGCTTGCCACCAACGATTTGATTTCGCAGGTCTTCTGCTGGAAGGTTTCGATCCCGTTGGTCGCCTACGCGAGGAAGACTTAGCAGGTAGGAAAATTGAAGATACAGGGACGCTTCCGGATGGACGGAACGTCGCGGGCTCAGAGGCGCTGAAAACGTATCTTCAAACAGAGAGATACGAAGACTTCCGACTCCATTTTTGCCGAAGCCTAGCAGCGTTTCTGCTCGGTAGAACTTTAATCGTGTCCGACGATCTACTCATTGAGGAGATGATCGCACAGATGGATTCACACGAACAACGAATAGATGTTGCGATTCAAGCCGTATGTACCAGTACGCAGTTTCGAAACAAACGCGGACTTGAGCAAGCCAAGTTTACGAGGGAAGGGTTACGCGATGAATAGGCGAATTTTCGATCGGCGCATGTGGCTTCGAGGCAGCGGTGTTTTGGTTGGCTTACCGTGGCTCGAATCCTTTCAAGCTTGGGGAAGCGAACAAGATTCGAACAGCACAGCGGTGGATACTCCTCCCAAGCGACTAGCCATCATGTTTATGGCTTGCGGTGTGCATCCGACCAAATGGTGGGCGAAAGGCCAAGGGAGTCAGATGGAATTAAGTTCCTGTCTGACTCCGTTGGAGCCGCACCGAGAGAAACTCAATGTGATCAGTGGATTATTCAACAAGAATGCCACTGGCGTAGGGATTCACCCTGGTCAGACGGGAAATATCCTTTCCGGTGCAGCCTTGCAAAAAGGATCGGAATTACGAGGTGGTATCAGCGTCGATCAAGCGATTGCGAATGCGATTGGAAACGATGACATCGTACCGAGCTTAGTCCTTGGCTGTGAACAACCGACAACCGGATTTCACGAGACGAACTTCTCGATGGCGTATAGTTCGCACATATCTTGGCAAAACGCCACATCCCCGGTTCCGATGGAAGTCTACCCGTCTGCGGCGTTCGACAGCCTATTCGAGAACCGCGGTACGCAACGCAACAAAAGTATCCTAGACCGGGTCATGCGTGATGCGCAGGATTTACAGTTGCGAGCAAGCAAGAGCGATCAATTGAAACTCGACGAGTACTTGACCAGTATTCGCGAAGTCGAGAAGCGTATCGATCGACAGCGACGTGGTGTGCAGCGTGCTGGCGAGAAATCACAAGAATCCGGTAAAGCACTCTGGGGAATGAACAGACCGGACAA
>JBJONT010000035.1:0-8235 GCA_046051705.1 Planctomycetota bacterium
CGTCAATATCTGCGAGACGAGCAGGAGGCTGAGCCTACCCAGAGATGGATCGGTTGCGATCTTTTGCAGTGCTACAAGGGCGACTGGGGATACAAGCCAATCACCGAGTCGATGGGACCGATGTTCTACTCTGTCCCCTTGTCCTACCTGAAGCTCGTGCCAATCGAATCGTTCGGTGGTAATGAGGAATGGCGATCTCAAGTCATCGAGTATCACAGCCGCCAAGCAGCTAAACGCAGATTGAAGATTGCCGTTCGGTGCTAACGGATACTGCCTAGCCAAGCAGTTAGTCACAACTTCCTTTCTTTCTTGGAGAATCAAGATGTCCGATTGCACTGAAACCATTCGTCGTTCGATGGTCGCTGAGATCAATGCTGAGCCCGGCTCTCGTGAGTACCTTGTGGCAAAGCATGGGCAAGTATGGGATACTGCCCAAATGCAAGATGATTTTGAAGTACTGGGGTTCATGGCTCCATTCATCGTAGTGCGTCGTCGCTCCGATGGTGTCAGCGGCAGCCTAACTTTTCAACACTCGCCACGCTTCTACTTCGACTTCAAAGCAGACTAAGTTCTGAGGCTACGCAGTGAAAAGAGGTGCCCCGCAAAAGCCGGGGCATCTCGCATTTCGATAGAGAGTACTCCAGCCTTCGCTTGGCGAATTCGAGACTGTGTTGCAAAAATTGTAATTGAGAAACTTTTGATGGAATCTATCAGGTGTCGGATACTGATTAGGTCCTATAGACGCTACCGATGTTGTCGCATTTTTGTTTGTGTTGCAGATTCTGTTTTTTGCCCAATAGCTCAAAACGACTAGGAGGGGCAAGACTTTGAAAAAACGGCGGCGTTAAAAAATCGCCGCCGACCAGACGAACACCTATGAATAGTCGATTCCGTCCGTTGCTGAGCAAGACTACTACTCTTTTAGGCTGTTATCGCAGTGAATCGAATGTCAGCTTGCTCTCGCCTTCGCTCGATCTTAATTTGACATTACGGACTTTGAGTTTGCTCTGCCCGGGCCAGATGACAATGTTACCTGATATCGGTTCGGCGTCGTTCAATCGATTTACGATTCTGCCATTCATGCTAAGCAAATAGTCAGTGCCGTCGAATCGGATCTCCATCGTATTCCAATCACTCTTCTTAAGAACGCCATCTTGGGTTAAGGGGAGCACCTTGCGGCGGTCTGCACTGTCAAAAGACTGATCGGAAGCCAGCTTAAACTGGTAATCAAGCCGAGGGAGAACAATAAGTCCGACCGGACCATTCAGTTTGTTTTCGATGCAGAACGGATACCGATCAAAGAAGTCCTTACCGTTGCGGTTCTTAACTTTGGCACTGATTCCGATCATAGGTGCGCCTTGGCTATCCGTCTGAAACTCCAAAGTGAGGACGCCGTTCTTGAAAACTTGCTTGCTCAATAAGGCGATTTCTCGCATACCTACATTGAATTCGACTTCACCATCACTGACGATGTTGATGTTGTCCTTTCCGTACGTTCCTCTAAATTGCAAGTCGTAGATCTCCCAGCCTTCAAACGCAATTTTTTTTAGCGAAGTCACCGATGAATTAACCGTCGGTGATGATGGTTCGTTAGACGCACGGATGAAGCTTACGCAAACGATACCCTTGTTTCCCAGATCTGACCATTTTGCACGTGGAGCGTTCGCCTCTTGGTCTGCAACCCTATAGCAGATCTTCAAGGTGGTCCGGTCCCACGAATATATCCCAACAAGCTTGATCCGGGTTCCGCTGGGACCTGTTCCGCTCCAATCGAACTCATTCGAATCGGACATGCGAAATCGACCATCGTAAACACCAAGCTCTCCTTTCTGCTTACGTGAGATGACAAATTTGTCGCCGTCTACCTCCAGTTGCTTGTTCATATCATGCAATTGAGCCTCACTCATCCCGTATTCAGCTACACATTGCCACCTCCCTTGCAGTTGGGATTGAATTGTTGTATTTCCTACACTATCTGAAGCTATGGACGCAGATTGAGCGAAAGGTTGTCTTAGGAATGATGACGAGTCTCTCTCCACAAGTCGAAGACAGTAAGTCCCTGATTTTCCGTTTGGTTGCTTCCACATAAAGTCAATTCGATAACCTTTTTCATCTTTAGAAACGGTTCCGAAGTTGTCTCCACCGACTCCGCCTTTGATGGGTTGAACGTCTTTAGCCAACCAAGTCACCTTTCCTGCTCCAATAGTTCCTTTTACCATTCGAGACCACTCCTTGCTCTCGAAAATCGCCCGAAAGGTTTCACCCCTTTGTTCTATCACAGTCAGTTTTAGATCATTTTCCACCCAAATGGAATCAGCCTGAAACGGAGTATAGTCCGAGCTTGGTTTCACCTCAGCTGGAGGTTTTACACCGATCGGGTATTCAAGGGCTTTCTTCAATACATCGTCAAGTTCGAGTGGCACTTCGTCCTTTGATTCAGCTTCAAGATTCACATCCATTTCCATCATACTGCGAACCAATGCTGCCAACTCATCGTCTGTCCCGGCGAGATCCTGAGCTGCCATTCGTCGCTCAATGGTTCGCACACGTGATTCACTCTTGAAAATGGCTAAGTCAAAATCACCTAATTTCTTTTCGAATGCGAGATTTTGCTTGAGAACATCTCGCAATTCGTGCAGAAGAATAGAAGCTTTGGGATCACTAGATTGCTGATCGGATGCGGATGCACCCATTTGACGCAGTTGGAACACAAGAGACGATCTGTCCTGCCCTAAACTAGTAATACGTTCGGATATTTTTGAACGTAAAGACTTCCATTCGTCGATCTTGTGATTGAGTTCCACAAGCTGTTCGCCGATTGTCTTGGTCGGTACATTTTCCCTCGCTTCCTTGGTTTCCTTAGTCGCTTTCCCGACAAAATAGAGGAAAGTCAATGAGACGACTAGAACAACAAAAAGTATCGCATATCCACAACCCCAAGCAGCACTATTGCTTTTGCGGGAGTGTGGGGTGCTCGCAGCGGCAGATGCGATAGGCGGCAACGGAATTGGCTCGACAGAATTGGTGGAAACCACATGCATCTCTGGCTCATTTCCAATCCCACCCTGTTCCTTTGTAAGAAGGGCTTTCAACTGATGAGCAGCGATCAGCTTGTGAGTCCCCTCCCTCCTCGCTTTGTGAGACGAGTCGATCTTGTTTTGTGAAAACAAAGTACGTAGCTGATCCAAGGAGAATGGACCATGCTCTTTGTTATTCGAAACAATGTACCATCGCATTAAGGCAGCAGCTTTCTCTGTGATGGCTATTTGTCACCAAGAATCCGGTTCATCTCTTCAATCGTGTCGTTCGCTGTTGATGTCGTGGACATGATCTCGTCAGCGGAGAGAGCCGAACCTGCCCCCTGATCCATCTCAAGTTCATCGAGAACTGCGATTTCGGTGCTTATCTTTTCTGACAACGAAGCGACCTGCTTTTCGAGAGTCGTAAAATCTAGTTCTTTACCGGTGGTACTCGTAGCAGACACTTCTTGCATGGCTGTTAACGCAACTTTCTTGGTTTCGATCTCTTCAAGGAGCAGCTTAACATTATCAAGCTTAGCTTTCCCGTTGGTTTCGTTCCTTTCCAACAATGTAAGGCTTCGCTCAACTTGTTTTGAAGACTTCTCAAACGTCTCTGCTTCTGCCACGAGCTTCTTTCGAGTGCTAAGCATTTTGTCAGCCATTTCTTTGACTTGAGCCTGCGAAAACTTTTTGCCGGATATTTCCACATCCCCCTCTTGGCTCAAGTAATCACGCAAGCGTCCAATCGTTTTGTCCACCTCTCCGATCTTCGCTTCCGCCGCATTTTGTTTTTCTGTTAGCTGTGCTAGCTTGATCTTCGTTTCGATTCTGGCTCGCTTAAGTTGCTCCATGCCGGACTCCAGCTTGCTCAATGCCATCTCAGCCTCTTTTTGTCGCACTTGAAATTCACCAAGCATCTTGTCGATTTTGGCGACAACATTGTCCTTTAGAACTTGCGATCTCGCATCGCAACCAACATAGAGTATCAACAATAACGCAATCGCAAACAAATTCTTCATTGTGTCTCCCGGGGGAATTTTGAGTTTTGAGATTAGAAGCAAGGTAAAGTATAGTCACTTTTGTGCGTACTAACACATACCAAACGACATGTTTCAAATTGGGCGGTTTAGCCGACAAGTGTTGGTTGAGGATGATCAAGTATGCCAAAGCGAAAAAGTCAGATCCAACACGCCCAAATCGTTCGCCGTTTCGCTGAGAAACTCAGGGAATTACGGCTATCTAGGGGCATGACCCAAGCGGATTTGGGGCAAGCCGCACAGGTGACCGGCTCCTACGTTGGACGACTAGAAGCCGGGGCAACAAGTCCGGGAATCGATCTCCTAGAGCGATTGTCTATTGCCTTGGGGACCAGTCCCCATGAGCTTCTGCCGATGCCGTCCGTGAATTCGGGCGAGTCCCTCATGCTGCTCCAATCACGAGCCAAGAAGCTTTTTGAAACGCTTCTCGATTCTGCTGATCGAGAGACGCTTCTCATGCTCGTCCCGCTTTTGGCTAGACTCGCTGAATCACCGACACGGAAACGGTAGGGGGCTATCGATTCCTGCCTGTGAACTGGGCATGGTCTACCTGTGCGGTGAAATTCTTCCGACAACTCTGACAGCAGATCACCTGACCGCCCTGTTGCATTGTTATCGTATAAGTGCCGACCGCACCGCACTTGGGACATTGAGTTGCACCGGTTCCGTAAGCCATGACTTTCCTTTCGCTCAGTTGTTCTCTGGAAGCTCTACCCGAACAACATTCAGACAAGCTCCCGCCACAAGGAGCTAAGCGAGACCCGGCATCTAAGTAGCTCAAAAGAAAATGTATTACCCAGACTGAGCTACTTTTGGTTCGGACCTCGCTTGAGAAAGAGCATGGAGATTCGCTAGAGGAAATCTCGCAGGACGTTTATGGAGTGCTCATTGATGACAGAACTACAAGCAAAAGAACAACTTAATCTTATTCTAGAATCCTTTACCGTGGGTAGCGTAATGTGCATCTTGGCGGACATCCAACGAGATTTAGCGGTGGAGGCACATCGACGAGGTGACGTGATTCGACAGGACCAGTGCTCCCGCATTGAGTCAACTCTCATCGTGGTTGGCAGCGGATGCGATGCGAATCTACCCCAATGACGGCTCTCTACGCATCCAATGAAATCGTCGATGTCGTCGAGCCTGAAGCTCTCGGATGGTGGGGACGAAACCGTTCTGGATTTGGCTATAATGGTTCGATGGAGAATCACACGACCGAGCTTAAAAATCGATTACAACTTTTGCAAACTGGATCGCCCAACGCCAAGGCGGCATTGATCGAACATGCGTGCGAAAGACTTCGTTTGCTCACTCATCGCATGCTGAAGAACTATCCTCGTGTTGGTAGGTGGGCTGACACAGGTGATGTATTGCAAGCCGCTCTGATCAGACTGCACAGATCGCTCGATAGTGTTCAACCTGACTCAGCGGAACAATTCTACAGTTTAGCAGCTACTCAAATTCGTAGAGAATTGTTGGATCTGCTCAAGCATCACTATGGACCCGAGGGGCGTGGTGCAAATCATCAAACCGATACTGGCTCACTACTTAAACAAAACTGTATATCCAGCGAACCCAGCAACTTGGTCGAATGGGAGGAGTTTCATCAACATGTGGGATGCCTGCCTGACATTCAACGCAAAGTAGTTGAACTGCTTTGGTACGAAGGGCTATCTCAAGCAGAAGCGGCAGACGTTCTCGGCATTTCGTTGGCAACACTCAAAAGACGCTGGGCTGAGGCACGTCTTCGACTAGCGAATGAACTACAAGGTTGGGCTCCTCAATGAAAGATCGAGACGAGCACATAGCTGATTTGATTGTGGCTTGGGAAGATTCCGTCGAACGAGGAAGGGCAATCGAACTAGAGGAACTTTGTCGTGACCATCCCGAGCTTGTCAGCGAATTGCGACAAGCGATTGATAAGCTGCGTCGAATGCAGTGGTTGACCCAAGCTGCTGGATCGGAACCGATGTGTTTCGATAAGCCAGCGAGTCTTACAGGAAGCGTTTTGGTGAATCGCTACAGGGTGGAGGAGCTTATTGGCAGCGGTGGGTTCGGAAACGTGTACCGTGGTTTTGACGAGAAGCTCCAGCGACCAGTTGCCATTAAGGTTGGACGACAAGAACGACATGCGTCTGAGGAATCACTTGTCGAAGAAGCAAGAAAAGCCGCTAAGCTTCGTCATCCCAATCTTGTGACCATTCATGATGTGGTGGTTGACGCAGCGAATGCGTTTATTGTCTGCGATATCATCGAGGGACCAACGCTTTCGAGGGTCAACAAACTGTCGATAGCGAGAGCAATCGATATTGTTTCACAGGTCGCTGATGCGGTGGATTTTGCACATCAATCTGGCGTCATTCACTGCGACATCAAACCAGATAACATCTTGCTTTGTCCAGACGGACGACCCGTTCTAGCTGACTTCGGAATCGCTCGACTTTCAAAAGATAGTTCCAACAAGGTTTTTGGGACCGCAGCCTACATGGCACCTGAACTACTCGCCGATGGGGAGTTTGCCCCAACCGAGCGTAGTGACGTATGGTCGCTGGGGGTTGTTCTTCATGAGTTACTGTATGGAGACCTGCCAAGTGAAAAAGCTCCTAATAGAAAGTCATCGAGCAGCACCGATCAACCCGAGGTGCCGAGGCAACTCATGGAGATCGTTTCGTATTGTTTGGAGCCAGATCCAGCCAAACGCACCAAATCAGCCCGAGAGCTAGCCGATAAGCTGCGTAGTTTCTCGCAAGAAGCCTCGAAATCATCGATTCGTAGGAACTTAGTCGGATTGATTGGTGCTGTTCTTCCTGTAATTTTGTTGCTTGTTGCATTGTCTTTTTGGCAAAGCCAAACAACAACGCCGAAAGCCGATTTAGAACAGCAGGCACCTATCGACGGCATGTACTTTGACGGCGAAACCAAGATAGTCACTCCGTTGGTTCGCTTTGCTCCCTGCACAATAGAAGCATGGGTTCAACCGTCCACAGATGATGCAACTTGTGCGTTCATCGGATGTGATTCCGAGGGGGAATATGGGCTCGGGCTCGGACTGCATCAAGGTCGACTTTATGTCGAGTTGTTGAGTTTCTCGTCTCATCCTGTCGTGTCTATTCGCTCGGGGAGATGGACTCATATCGCCGCTTGTTATGATGTCCACGAGACACGCCTTTATGTTGATGGAAGGCTTGTGAGTCGTGAAATGCCGACCATGATGTTTGGTGAAACCGCATTTGCGATTGGAGCCCTATCACCGGTAGACACTCGATTCCAATTGCAAGGGCATATTCGCTCTGTTCGAATCTCTAGCAATGTTCGCTACCGAGACGATTTCTCTCCGACGGAAGCCCTCACATCGGACGGAGATAGCCGACTTGTGTACGATCTAACGAAACGTGATGGAGAAATAATCGAGGACTTGAGTGGCAACAATAACCACGGCTCCATTCTTCGTGCGAAACCTTTTACTCCTGAAGTTAAACAGAAGCCATACACTTTTGCATTTCAAGGGGGTACTGCGATTTCAACACCTGTGGAACGCTTTGCCCCATCGACATTGGAAGCATGGATCGTTCCGTTTGCGAACGGTAATCCATGCAGCTTCGTCTTTGGCAGCGACGTTCAGTCTCAATATGGACTTGGCTTAGCGATTTGTGCTGGATGTTTGAATGCAGAGTACATGAATGGCATGATCAATTCCCAAGCACCAGTGCCATTGAATCAATGGAGCCATGTGGCTGTTGTTTTCGGTGAGTCAGAGACTAGCCTGTTTCTCAATGGAGCCAAGGTTAAGACGGGACCTGCAACCGCCATCTCCGGGAACGAACGTTTCGTGGTAGGCAGATTATCTGAATCGCAACTCAGAGATGAGTTCTTCGGGCAAATAAGAACACTTCGAATCAGTAAAGGTGAACGCTACATCGAAAACTTCGTACCCACTTTGAACTTTGAGCCAGACGATCAAGCCCTAGTGATTTATCAAGGGGATAAGGTTGATGGTACGAGAATCATCGATCTCAGCGGGAACAGAAACCATGGCGAATTCATCGGTAAGCCTGACTAAAACAGGTGATCTTCACCGCAGTTGTAGCAAGAGGTTTGGTCTGCAAACAACTGTGTCTCGCAACGTGGGCAAACTATTAAATGATCGGGATCGAAATAGGCGTATTTGCCGGTTTCGT
>JBJONT010000036.1:0-26381 GCA_046051705.1 Planctomycetota bacterium
AGGTGTACTCGGTGGGCTATATGCAGAGGGCTTGCCCGGGAGAACAGCCCCCGAATTCGATTTACGGGGGGCAGATGCAAGCATTGAAAGTGATCCACCCGAGAAATCGCTTTGGGCGGACGGATCGATTTGCTACAAACCACGCTCGAAGAGCGAAAGCGTCTTGAATCGACGCGGGCTTGTTCGTGCGATGCGAACGGCTAAGTTCGACACAATTCTATATTTGACCAATAGTCTCTCCACGGCCTGGCTAGGTCGACTTGCAGGAATCCCGAGGCGAATCGGATATGCCCGAGATGGGCGTTCGTTATTACTGACGGATCGTGTCGCTGTGCGGCAAGGCAACAGTGATGCAAAACACGATCCTTGTATCGACAATTACATGCGTTTGATTCGTGTCCTAGGGTGCAAGAGTACTGACCGTCGAACAGAGCTAAAAGTATCACAAGCAGACCGACAACTTGCGGGTGAGTGTTTAGCTTCTGTGGGTTTTTCGTTGGATCGCCCTTTCGTTGTACTTAATGCGGGAGCCGCGACAACAGAGACGAAACGATGGGGAGTAGAACATGCTGGAAACGCGGCTCGCCGCATGAGTGAGCAATTCAACTGCGATGTATTGATTCATTGTGGACCAGCGGAGCGAGAGGTAGCAAATCAGATCGAATCCATCGCGGCAACACCTCGGGTCCGAAGCATGGGAACTTATGATCAATTGCCGCTTGGATTAAGCCGCGCACTTATCGCTCAATCCCGCATGGTGGTTTCCACCGATTCAGGTCCTCGCCATATCGCTGTCGCATTCAACAAACCGGTCGTCTCCTTGTTTGGATCGATCGATCCAAAACATACAACTACCTACAACGTTCCTGAACGGATCGTAACACTCGGTTTGGCATGCCAACCTTGTGGATCGTATAACTGTCGATTCAAGCATTCCGAATGCATGACAAAGTTAGATCCAGAGCGAGTGTTTCGAGCAGCTTCGGAAGTTTGGTCTGACGGTTCATGAAGAAGCCGCGTTGACCATCGAAGAACACGGTAAAGGATTTGAGCGAAACGGATGGAACCTCAAGTGATAACAGCAATACACGACGACAAGCACCGAATTTACAGATACCCGTTTTGGTCAATCCTCAGCCTTGTATGTTGTTTGTTTTGGCCAAGCGTCGACATTACGCTTGCTCAGCTTGCTGACGGATCGGCATCACCTGTACTTGAAAACGGTTGGCGTGCTTTGCCCGGCGGGGCCATACAACTACCGGACGGATTTGTGGCAAGCACGTTTGAAGAAGCCGTGCATGTCAGTGTTTACGAAGCAGTCAATCGTGGCGTGGTGAACATATCGACTCGCTCGATTCGCCCAGAAGCTTTTCTGTTAGTCGCGGAGATAAGTGGCAACGGAAGTGGATCGGTCATCGATAGACAGGGGCATATCTTAACTAATTACCACGTGATCGAAGGTGCTCGCGACATCAATGTCACGTTGTTTAATGGGGAGTCATTTCCTGCCGAACTCGTCGGACAAGACCCCGACAATGACATTGCTGTGTTGAAGATCAGCGCATCGGCAGATTTGCTCTATCCGATCGCTTGGGGAGACTCGAGCCAATTGCGGGTCGGGCAGCATATCATTGCCATCGGAAACCCATTTGGCTTCGAACGGACCATGAGTACTGGAATCATCTCAAGCTTGAATCGTCAGATCACATCGCGTACCCAACGATCGATCCGATCGGTGATCCAGATCGATGCGGCCTTGAATCAAGGAAACTCCGGGGGGCCGTTGCTCAATGCCAGAGGAGAGCTCATCGGAATGAATACAGCGATTGCAACCCGAAGCGGCGACAATGCCGGAATCGGCTTCGCAATCCCCGTCAACACGATGAGCCGCGTCGTACCCCAATTGATCTCTACAGGAAAAGTGGCAAGACCAACGATCGGAATTCTGCAAGTCTTCGAGACCGAAAACGGATTGCTTGTCGTTAACATGACACCCAATGGACCAGCCGAGCGATCGGGTCTACTCGGATCGCGTGTAGAGCGTCGTAAGGTACGCCGTGGGTTTGGGATGGTGGAACAAGAAGTTGTCGATCACAGCCAAGCAGATTTGATTATTGCGATCGACGGTATCAAAGTTCGACAAGCAGATGACTTGCTGAGCGTCATCGAGACGAAGCGAGCTGGCGAAGTTGTAACATTGACCGTTGTTCGGATGGGCAAAGCCGTATCGATACAAGTAACGTTAGGATCTGGTGAATGATACCTTGGGAACAAATTTCCTCTGCGGAAGGGGTGATCTTTGACTGCGATGGCACCCTCGTCGACTCGATGCCCATCCATTACCTCGCTTGGAACGAAACCATGCGTTCCGTCGGATTGGTCTTCGAAGAAGATCGTTTCTACGCGCTAGGTGGAATGCCAACTGACCGCATCATCGCGATGTTGGCTCAAGAACAAAACAAGGACGTTGATCCCAAGGAAACCGCATTGCGGAAAGAAGCTGCCTTCTTTGAAAAAATGCATCTGCTCGAACCTATCGAAATCATCGTAGATGTGGCGAGGAAATTGCGCGGTAGCAAACCGATTGCCGTGGCCAGCGGGGGATTCCGATCGGTTGTTCAGCAACAACTCAATCATGTGGGCATCTTGGATTGGTTCGATGTATTGGTTTGCGCAGAGGATACCAAGCGACACAAACCGGAACCGGATGTGTTCCTCGAATCGGCCAAGCGACTCGGGATTCGCCCCGATAAATGCATTGTCTTCGAAGATGCAGACTTGGGGGTCGAAGCAGCTAAGCGAGCAGGGATGGCGTGTTTAGACGTGAGAGATTACTTTGTATCGAAGAGGATCGCATTACCGGAGGAATGACACAGTACCACGGGAATGACACAGTACCGGAGGAAAGACACAGTACCGGAGGAAAGACACAGTGATCATCAAAGTTCGACCCGGTAGCCATCACCTCGAACAAGAAAATGGGATGACCAAAGGATGAAGCGTTAGGAATGATTCGTCATCGATGGATTTGGTTTTCGGCAGCATTGCTACTCTTAGCGATCCTCTGGCCTCAGTCGCAACGACTGCACTTCGATCGCTCCCTAGAAAAGATGTTCCCGGCCCAAGACCCAGAAAGGCTTACTTTCGAAAGGGTCGAACGTCGCTTTGGCGTAGCACAATTCATGGTATTCGCCTACCGAGATCCCAATCTTTGGGCTAGTGATGGCACTGGACTCGAGCGAAACCTCCAGTGGCGGGAAAAAATTGAATCGATCGACGGCGTCCGATACGCATTGGACTTATCCCGCATCGATCAGATGCTCTCGATGCTCAAGGGGCCTACTAGTTTTTTTGGTCCAACAACTAGCACAGCAAAGTCAAAAGGGGATGCTGCAACTCGCCCTTTGCTAGACGAACGCAATGCAATGGCGATGGAATACCGCCGAATGTTTGCTGGACAAACCCATGCCAAGGATACCGATTTAGTCGCTATCGGAGTCTTGCTCGATCAAGAAGAACAGCAAGATCCTGGTAACAACGCCGTATTGGAATCGCTTCGTTCCCTCTCCAATTCAGCACCAGGTGGGTTGCTGGTCGGTCACCTTGCAATGGTCGATGAGGGGTTTCGAGAAATCGAGCGAGATGGGAACCGCTTGGCACTTTTCTCAACACTCTGCCTCTCGCTGCTTATGCTTGCTGGTTTTCGCTCGCTGCGCTGGGCTTTGATCGTGGTATTGGTCGTTCAGTGGTCTTTAATTGTCACTCGCGGACTGTTGGTTCTCTTGGGATGGGAACTGACCATGGTGTCCTCCATGCTCTCATCGATCGTGATGGTTGTCGGAGTAGCAACCACATTGCATTGGATGGTCGGATATCAATCGGAGTATCAAGCCCGCGAGAAGTTGGCCGGATCACAACGAGCTACCGAGGCTCTAGAAGCCTCACTGAAAAATCTATGGTGGCCGATGTTCTGGGCCGTGGTCACCGATGCGATCGGCTTCGGTTCCTTAGCGCTTTCTCGCGTCGGTCCCATTCAAGACTACGGATGTATGATGGCCTTGGCCTGTGCCGTCGTTCTCGTCGGGATCTTCTGCTTGGTACCGACCATGGCATTGATGCCCCCTGCCGTTTTCTCGCTTGGACGATTACCCGGAGAAAGGTACTTGCAAGGGTTGCTGCAAAGAGTTCTTGATTGGGCTACACGACGATCTGTATCGGTGATAGCCATCTCCGCGATGTTACTCGCGATCTCCCTGATTGGTTCAATGTGTCTTCGGGTCGAAACCGACTTCCTAAAGAACTTCCAATCCAATTCCCCAATCGCACTCGCTTATCGAACCGTTGAAACGGAATTGGGTGGGGCGGGTGTTTGGGATGTCGCGATTCGAGCACCGAACCCGATCACGGAGAAGTATTTGCAACAAGTCCTCGATATGGAAAGAGAGTTACTGGCAATCGAGATTCCGAGCAAGAACGCGGATGGGGAAACGCTGCGTCTGACGAGCGCTCTGAGCCTGGCTGACACCGATCGCGTCGGCAAGTCATCACCTTTACTACGTATGGTGCCAATCGAAGCTCGATGGCTTGGAATGCGACAAGCAATGGGTAGCTTCTTCGATACTCTGCTCAGCGATACTCCGCTCAGCGATACTCCGCTCAGCGATAAGTCTGCTGATGCGACCGAACTGCCAGCAACCAAGTCGGCTCATGAAATCGAACTTGAATCTGACAAAGGCCGTTGGCTTCGAGTGATGCTGCGATCTAAAGAACGCAGCGATTCAGAACAAAAAACGGAATTGATCAAGCGAGTGCGCGAAGTCGTCGAGCGTTATTCCCAAAGCATGTACGCCGAAATCCCAGGGATCGCTCATTCTCAATCTCAACCTGGAGAAGTCACCGGGTATTACGTGCTTTTGACAAGGCTCGTAGAACACGCTGTATCGGATCAATGGCTTGCATTCGCCGTTGCAACCATCGGGATCGGCTTTGCCTTGAGCGTGGCATTGGGATCTGTTCGTTTCGCATTGATCGGACTGATTCCGGTTGTGATACCGAGTTTCTTAGTACTCGGAGCGATGGGTTGGTTAGGGGTACGAATGAATCTTGGAGCCGCGATGATCGCGGCGGTATCTATGGGACTCGGCGTAGATTCCTCGCTCCACAGTCTTCATCGTTACCGCTCTGAGCGATCTTTAGGACGAAGCGTAATGGCGGCTTTACAAGCCTCCCAAGGCCAAACGGGGATGGCAGTGATGATGTCGACCATCGCACTGGTTATCGGATTTGGCTCGATGGCATTCAGCGCGTTTCTACCAACCGTCGCTTTCGGAACCCTCGCGGCTTGGACAATGCTCGGTGGGTTGGTTGGCAACCTGGTTCTTTTGCCTGCACTCGTTTGGGCTTTCGACGGCAAGCTCATCAATGATCACACTCATCAGTGATTCCATTGAAACTCTGACGAATTGAGAAGAGCCCAGTAGATGTTACCCAGCTCACGACTTCGCTCGTCTCGGCGTTTCCCACCGATCTGTTTTAGAAAATGCTCGCGCTCCTCGCTCGTTGGCAATCGATTCAGGGTCGAGAGAAATGCATTATCGATCGCAGTGGCGTCGTCGCGTGCAAGGGATGCTATCCGCGTTGAAGCATTCATGATGGGGTTGTTATCGATTCGCTCCGAAAGAAAATCCCCATTCATCATCAGTAGCCGCTGAGGAATCGTTACGCTTTGTTCCATGAACTCATCTTCACCTCGATCGCCGTAAGCCTTGGTGAAGTCGTTGACACTACCAAAAAGCTCTAGCTGCGAAATGATCGAAGAGGATGCATCGATCGTCTTCAACCGACAAGCTTGGTGGATGCACGCGGCCATCTGCTCTGGACGAAGTTGCGTAATGGGGAATGAAGCCCATGACTGCTCGCAGAGTTGCGCAATGTGTGTCTCTACCGAGGACTGCTCACCGGATGACTCACCGGCAATATCGCCGGCAGACTCACCTGCAGCATTGCCGTGTTCGAGCAAATCAACTTGTTCCGTGCTGTTAGCCCAACGAGAATCAAGCTGGAATGGTTTCGAAGCGACAATGACGCGGATGAGTCGCTGCACATCATAATTATGAGCGGTGAAATCATCGGCTAGCTCTTCGAGTCCGGGAGGAAATGGGCCCTCAATGGGAATCGCATCGACCGGATCGACAAGTGGCTTGCCGGTCAAAATCGCCCAAAACCTGTTCACTACGGCGCGCGCGAATGAGCGGTTTTCTTTGTGAGTCACCCATGCGGCAAGCTCCTCCCGGGTACCTTTCTCAATCGCACACCAAGGAGAATCATCGGCGGAACCATTAAAGGGGACTTCGGGACGGACGAGGGACTCTTCTTGTTCGTTGAGGTATTTGAACCGATAAGGAATCTCTTCGTTCCTCAATCCACTGAAAGGGTTTTCCATCTTAATACTGGAATAAAATGCAGCGAGTTGATGGAAGTCAGATTGCTGACCGGTTCGAGGTGGCTGCTCTAAGCCTGAAGGGAACTGGACGTTGCCCAAGTAGTCGTTGTGGCATTGAAGGCAATCGATTCGCATTGCAAGAAATGCACGAGAGGTTCGGCCGGCGAGTCGTACCGCATCAGGGCGTCCATTGTCGGCTTCATCCATCGTCGCCGTTAAAAAATTGACTTCCGGACTGTCGGTCCACGAACCCTTAGCCGTTATAAGTTTAGTTACCAATCGATCAAACGGTTGGTTCGCTTGGAATTCATCAGCAAGCCAACTGACGTACTTCCTTCTTCGAAACAAGAGGAACGGTCCATTATTCGTACCGACCGTCGCACGGGTCCAATGTTCGGCAAGGTGGTCGGCAAAACGGCGATCACTTAGAAGGTACTCGGTCCACCAAGCGACCCGGTCCGCCTCAGGGATCGACTCGAGCGTACGGAACTCTTCAAGCGACAGTCCATTGCCGACAAGACCAAGGCTTATACGGCGAACGATGGCATACCAAGGAGCCTTGGGGGCACATTGAATTGCATTCGATTCCCAATGGGCTTCAAATGCAGAATCAACACGCTTTGCCGACTGAAGAATCGAATCTGCAAATCGCAGCGGAAGTTCATCAGGTCGCTTCAGAAGAGAGGGGGTCTTGGTGGTTGCCCAAAATATCCCCAACATCACGATCCCACCGGTCAAAAAAAATGCGACTCTCTTTCGATACCGGTATTTCGGTATGTGGCCATTCGGAATGTGTCCGTTCGCTATGTGGTGTAATGCCTGCGTACTCATGTTTGGTTATTCGTAAGAGTCTGTCAGAGCTTGCTTCAAATCTGCCCGAACTGATTCTTTTCCTTGAGATTTCTCAAACCACGCTTCGACACGTTTCGAAGCGATCTCATTGGACTTAACCGATTCGCGGTAATTGGGATGAAGCGAAAAATAGGCGGCTCGCGCAGCAATATCTACCGGCGCGTTCACATCGAGGCCAAGGTCCGAGATGGCCACGGCGATGCCAAAGGGAAGTTCATCCCAGGCATAGGTGCTGTTCTTCCCAGCCGCTCTGATAATGATTTTCTCAGGTGTCGATTCCACGATACTTACCTCGGTACTACCAACCTTCAACGACGAAGCTCCTTTCGTTTTGCGTTTGGCTTCGTCGAAGGCTTCGATGAAGATTCCATAGAGTTGCCCTAGCTGGTCGAGCCGAAGCGACTTCTCTTTCCCAATCGATGTCTTCGCGTTATCCACCGCTGGAGTTATCAATGTCTTGAAGGTTGCAAGATCTCCCTTTTCCAAGGCAGATCTGGCTTTGCTGATGCCTTGAGACCACTCCGGAGTTTCTTTGGTCATCTCCGGCTCAGTAGTCATCTCCGGCTTGGTGCTCATCTCGGGCTTGGTGCTCATCTCGGGCTTGGCGGGCTCTGCGTCTGCCACCTTTGGTTCTGGCATATCAGGAACCGGCTTTGCGGGCATATCGGGCTTCGGCTCGCTAGTCGCATCGGGGCGATTTACCGAGGGGAGTTCAGGCAGCCCCGTGTTCTTCGATCCACCACCACTTTTACCTGATTTCGATGGCTTGATTAGTGGATTGACCAGCCCTTCTTGCGAGTCGGAATTCAACACCTCTGGATTGTCGCCTACAGGTAGACTTCGCTTATCTTTCAAATTCGGCTTGTCCTGCTGAGCGACAAGCTGGCGATTCCTTAAAAATTGAAAGGAAGCAAACCCGAGAAGTGAGCATGACAAAAAAAGCATCCCACCGACCATCATCCGATTTCGGTTTTTGCGTCGTGCTCGTAGTTGCTCCGCAAGACTCACACCGGGAACTTGGGCCGATTGCGAATTCTGGCCGGACCCCGTTAAACCGGATAATGTCGACCCAGATAGTGTGGACACGGATCCTGTGGGCAAGGAACTATTCGCCGACGAAGCATGGGAGCCCCAAGCAGGAGCTGCCTTGTTCTGGGCAATCGCATTGGAACGCGAACGACTGGGGGTCGCATTAGCTTGCGACATGGAAAGCAGGGCTGGGAAGAGTTCATTAAGCTCATCGCGGCGGGCTTGTACTGTCGGGATGGTGGCAGAAGCCGGCTCAATGGTTGCGACTGCCGAGTTCGAATCCGAGTTCAATGCCACGGCAAAAGGCAGCATCGGATCTCCCTGTGGTAGCAAGCGATCTGCGTTCGGCTCGGGCGCTGGATTGGAGCTTTGCTTCGACTCATGAAGTTTCTTCAACTGTTTGTCGTAAGCCACTTTCTTGTGGGGATCTAACAAGACAGACTGCGCCTGCTTGATCAGTTTTCCCACTACCACCGACGAGGTCTCAGAGGCCCCTTCAGGATTTGACTTAGCAAGCGATTCGCTCGCCTTGGCAATTGCCTCAACGATCTTCTCTTGCTCCGTGCAAAAAAGGGGCAACCCGATTACTTGATAGTAATCAAGCTGCGAAGAGGTGAGTTTACGATGCAAGTGACGTTCGATCGCGGCGAGTACATCATTCATAGGATTCAGCTTGGCCTTAATTAGCGTTCCATGGAGAATTCGCGGTCGTCGTATTCCTGCTGGCGTTGACGTTCCTCTAACCGCCGTTGCTGGTAGAGAAGGAAACTTCTCAACATGCTCACCCAGAAAATCATCAGGATGGGGGATGCATAGCAAAAGAGCAACATGAACAAATGCACCGAACGATCCGGCTTGTCGGACTTCGGCGCACTGGGGGTACCGAGCAAAATGCTCAAGCTATTCGAGACTGCTGGGACACGTGCCAGAAGAGCCAAAAGCAACGCGACACCGGCAAAGACCATCATGGATACAAACAACATCCAAAGCTGGATCACCGGACGCTGCCCAGCATCGGTCGCGAAGGGCGAAGTCGAATTGATCGAGGAAGTTGATGAGTCTGAGGATTCCACAGGATGATTCGTTGGCAACGTATGCGATACGGGTTCTTGGGTGCAGTGATGCAAGTTTCTCTAAAAAGGAAAACTTGGTTCCTTAACAATATACCGCCCTCGGGTGTGGACAGAGGGAATTGGGGAACGGATAATTGATTTTTGCTGAGGTTGATTTCGTGCCTTCTTACTCAGCTTTAAATCGGCTCTTTTCTTTCATCGTTGGGGTTTGGCCCATGAAGTACCGTCTTTCTTGGATTGCAGCGTTTATCGTTGGTTCGACATTGGTGGGTTGCGGATCGAAGAAGACAGAAGTCGCTTCGGCAGACTCCAATGCTGCACCTTCTTCCGGTTCACCGACCGGTGCCGCAGCTCCCAGCAGCGGGCCAGCTCCCAGCAGCGGGCCAGCAGCTAGCAGTGGCCCAGCGCCCGGATCCTCATCTCCGAGTTCCGAGCCGGAATCCGGTGGCGGTTCTGCGGCCGCAAGCCTTGCTGGCGGCGGACCTCCAAGTGCGGCTCAAGCAGGTACCGGTGGCGGTGGACCTCCAAGTGCAGCGCAAGCAGGTACCGGCGGCGGTGGACCTCCAAGCGCAGCGCAAGCAGGTACCGGTGGCGGAGCCAGAACAGGTGGTGGCGGCCCGCCAAATTCCGCTTCCCTAGGTTTTGGATCCCCTTCTGCTGGCAACAGCGGTGCTGCTAGCGGTGGAGGGATTGGAAGCGTTTCACTGGATCCATCAAGCGAAGGAGGAGGAACTTCCTCCGCAGGACTCTCCGGTGGTGCACCCGGTGCCCCGATGAACTCTCAACCATCCCCTTCCTCAGCGCCCTCGATTCCCGCTGTTGAATTGACCTACGAAGACCGAGCGGTGCTGGCTTTTCAAGCCGGCAACGCCACAAAAGCGTACGCGTTGATGCAAGCTCACGGATTAAATCTCCCAGCCGATGAATCTGAAAACTTCAACGAAAAGTACCGCTGGGACAAGAAACGTATCGTACCGCGACAAGGCTATTCCTTCGCTGTTGGCTTGGTAGTTAAAAAAGCCCCACAAGTCACCGAACTCAAACCGATCGGAACCCCGCTAAGTGAACTCGGGGGAGCTGGTCGGCAACAAGGGGGAGGCGCAGGTGCAGGACGAGGCCCAGGTGCCCGACCCGGCGCGATGGGACCCGGGGCTGGTCCAGGCTTGGGCCTTGATGGAATGGGATCCGCAGGAGGAGCAAGCTCCTCTGGGGGAATCAAACCAACCGCGGCCAAGGAACTTTCCGATGCTGCTGGAAATTATGCTTCGGCTTTCGTAGAGGCATTCGCGCGAGAACACTCTGAGGGCCGCTGGTCCGAGGCGTTCAAATCGTATTCATTCGGTCGGGCAAGCCTCCCGCCAAGTCTCGAAGGTCTCTCCGGTATGCTGGGTTCAGCATCGGGAGGAAGGTCGCTTGGTTCAGGCTCGGGACTCGGCGGGATATTCGGCGGTGGCGCAACAGGCGGCGCACCGAGTGGAGCACCTGCTGGTTATGGTGGCGGCGGCCCTCCAGCCGGATACGCTGGGGGTGCCGGAGGCGGCGCACCTGCTGGCTATGGTGGCGGCCAAGGCGGACCGCCAGCAGGTTACGGTGGCGGTGCCGGAGGCGGCGCACCTCCAGGGTATGGTGGTGGCGGCCAAGGCGGACCTCCCGCTGGTTACGGTGGCGGTGGCGGCGGCGGAGCACCTCCAGGCTATGGTGGTGGCGGCCAAGGTGGACCTCCCGCAGGTTACGGTGGCGGTGGCGGCGGCGGAGCACCTCCAGGATATGGCGTTGGCGGCCAAGGTGGACCTCCCGCTGGTTACAGTGGCGGTGGCGGAGGCGGTGCACCTCCAGGATATGGCGGCGACGGGGGTGGAGCTAGCGCTGGAGGTGCCGGTGGTGCCAGCGCTGGAGGTGGAGGCGCAAGCGCAGGAGGTGGCGGTGCAAGCGCGGGAGGATTGAAATACTTACCTGCGCCTCAAGACACCCTGAGCCCTGCTTCTGGCCCTGGTGGAGCTGCCGGTCTACTCGGAAATACGGGTGGCCCAGGAGCCGGTGCAATTGGCACTGGGACCGGTGGTGGCACTGCCGGGCTGCTTGGTAACACAGGAACTGGACCCGGCGCTGGACTTCTTGGTGCCGGTGTCGGTCCTGGAAGTGGAGCAACCCTAGGAAATACCGGTGGCGAAGGCCCTGGCAATATGGGTGCGGGCATTCAAGGACTTGGCGGTACAGCAGCCGGATTCGGTGGAGCAGGAATCGGTGGAGCAGGTTTCGGCTCTCAACCATCCATGCCAAACATCGAGTCCATGGTCAAGAACTTCAGCTTCCAAGAAATCCAACTACCCTCCGGATCGATCCCGCTCGGATCGGGATTGGTTTACATCGGAAGTGCAGAGAATACCGCGAAGCTGACCGAACGGGCTATCGAGCAGCATTACGATGCTTTGATCGTTTTTGAAGTAGATGCATCCATGATCATGGTAAATCGTTCCATCAAAAACGATTGCAGAATCAGAGCCGTTCCATTGAAGTCTGCCAAAGACAGCAAGGAAAAAGCGATCGTATCAACTTTGCTGAACAATCGCGAAATGGCGCAGGACAAAGATCCCAATTCCAAAATTGAGAACGCTGTCTCGCAGTTCATCGATAAACTCGCGGAGGCTTATACGCTCGATGATTTGCCCAACATTCCGGCCGAATCCGTCAAAACCAGACGACTCGCAACGCTCGCCTCTGATAACTCGCGCTCAGTGCTCGATCGCCTAGCCGAAGTGCAATTGTACTTCTCCAAAGGTTTAATCGACGAGACTCTTAAAGTCGACGCGTTTACGCAGATAGCAGGTTCCGATGGCCAAACGCTCGCATCGGGTACTGAGGAAGAGCGTGCGGCAACCCTCGATAAATTGCTCAAGCGAGACTAAGAGCGAGACACCAAGAGCGAGACTAAAACTGACAACGAAAGTGTTCTCC
Organism: Planctomycetota bacterium; assembly: GCA_046051705.1. Classification (GTDB taxonomy): domain Bacteria; phylum Planctomycetota; class Planctomycetia; order Pirellulales; family Pirellulaceae; genus JBKCUI01. Next base: position 12,352 of record JBJONT010000036.1, read on the forward strand.
CCGATGCGAAGGGAGAACCATAGCGAACTTCGCAAAACTTGATTTAGATGCCTTGTGAAAATTAGAAAGTGGACAGGACCTACGATGAGACGTTTTTTTGGAGCACACCGATCAAATGCGAAAGCTTCCGTATTGGCCCTTGGCCTTATGGTGCTTGGGTTCGGTAGTGCAATTCAGGCTCAAGATGCTTGGCTTGATCTGCCAGGTGCTCCTGGAAAAGCAGGTAGCGGCAAAAAAGTAGTCATGATCTCCGGCGACGAAGAGTACCGTAGCGAAGAAGCATTGCCGATGCTTGCGAAAGTCCTCTCAGAGCAACACGGTTTTCACTGCACCGTTCACTTCTCGATCAACCCTGAGACCAAAACGGTCGATCCGAACTATTCAAGCAACATTCCTGGGTTGGAAAACCTAGACGATGCAGACTTCATGGTGATGTTTTTGCGATTTCGAGCATTGCCCGAAGAGCAAATGAAGCACATCGATCAGTTCGTTCGTGCTGGCAAGCCGTTTTTGGCCTTGAGAACCTCGACCCACCCGTTCAATATCGGTGATGCAAATCACCCTTATGCCAACTGGTCTTGGAACAACGGCAAGTGGCAAGGTGGATTTGGCCAGCAAATCATTGGCGAAACTTGGGTTTCACACCACGGTGTTCACAATGGCCAAGCAACTCGAGGTGTCATCAATCCAAAACATGCCGACGCTCCAATTCTGCGCAGCGTTAAAGACGTCTTCGGCCCGACTGATGTCTACGGTGTGATCCACCTTCCTGCCGACACCAACGTGGTGTTGTACGGACAAGTCTTGAGTGGAATGAAACCAACAGATCCACCTTTGCCCGGCGAGAAGAACGAACCGATGATGCCATTGGTTTGGACAAAGTCGTATCAGATGCCCGAAGGAAACGGGAAACCCGCTGGCAAAGAAGGCAAAGTCATCGGATCGACCATCGGAGCTGCCGTCGACTTGCTCAGCGAAGATCTTCGCCGACTCTTCGTCAATTCCGTCTACTGGGGAATCGGCTTGGATGTCCCAGCAAAGGCCAGTGTCGATATTCCCGAGTCCTACAAACCAAGCTACTTTGGTTTCAAAGACCGGAACTTTTTTGTCGATCAGAAAATTACCCCACGGTCTCTTCTGAAGAATTAACAGTGCCTCTCCGGAAGAACTAAAGGGTGGGGTAATTCCTTAAGCAGTATGCCGCTTGCGGGCAGCTGCTCCAGAGACTCTCAACCGGCGAGCAGCCGTCTCTACGGCTTGCTCGACCGCCCTCACCTTGCGATATACGCCCGGTCGGTTCGCGAAACGTTGAAGCGACCGGCGGTACTTCAAGTAGAACATAAAAGTCTCGGCAAAATCCTCACTCGCGTTCGTCGTCGCGTAGTCGGTGATGAATTCATTCAGCAGGTAGCCATAGAAAAACTTCAGCTGCCCCTTCGGAGAATGGCAGCGTTTCTTCCCCGCTTGATACTCCGGATTTTTTTTGAGGATCTTTCGCCACTGGTTGTACGGTGTCGCATTGCAGTTGGCGTAGGATGTTCCAAAAGCGCGAGAAAACCACTCCGCACGGAAGAAACTCGGATCGTGAAAATACCAAGCGTGGGCGTACTCGTGGCGAATCGTGTCGCAAAGAGTTAATCCAGGTTTGCGAGGTTGATGAGGCAAGTCCCGTGGCAGATAGATCACCCCTGGGCGGTACCCCCACTTCGCATAGTGGCCAACTTGCTCGAAAACATAGCCACGCTCCCCGACACTCTTATCGCCCGAAATGACGAGCTCAACAACATCGAGGTATAGGCCATCGGCAAGTAAACCGACTTGTGCTAACTCTTGGCGGACGTGATTGTATGCGCGATCGACATTCGTCATGGCAGTGGATGCGGAAACTTACGAAGAAGCTTCTTACGGGTAGCGAATTGCGTTTGTAAGCTCGAATCAGTTCGAAATTGCAAACGCTCTATCGGGGGGATAGCATCCGTGCAGAGGGTTTTGACGTGATTCAGTCTGGTTGGAACCTGGTGTGGGTTCAACTGACAAAATCACATTTAGCAGAATCAGCAGGGCTGATACTGCGGCTTTTGATTTGCCGCTTGAAGCAGAGAAAGCGGCGAGGAGATTCTCTGGCGGTAGGCCAACAGAGGCAATACTCCCGGAAACAGAAACAACCCTAAACCCATACCCAAAAAAGACTTACAGCGAACACCGCGGGCGGACTCAGGCAGCTTTTTGCTCTAAGTGTCCAGTTGGGGTGGTGCGCTTTGTAGGGATTGCAGGAGTAACTGCACATGCTCCAAGCGGTGATGGGCGTTGAGGCTAACGCGGAGAAGACAGCGGTCGACGGGTACCGTCGGAGGCCGGATAGCCGGCACATAGATCCCCTGGGTTTCAAGATACCTCGACAAACCGATGGCGGCCCGAGGCGATTCGACGTACATCGGAATGATCGGAGTGCGGAAAGCTTCGGCAATGCTCGTTTGATTTCCCTGACCGACTTCCCTGCCTTGCCCGTGTATCTGTTCATGTGGATTCTCAACACGAACGATACTCCCGATTTCGCGCAGTCCGAGCACCAGCAGCTTGCTTAACTCCTGAAGTTTGCGGCGTTCGTCATCCAACGTTTGCAAGATCTCGATGGCTTGCGAGCACGATGCTAACGTATTGGGAGGAAGGGCAGTCGAGAAGATCAGCGTACGAGCGCGCTGTACGATCAATCGGCACAGCAGCTCCGGTCCGGCAACAAATCCACCGACACTCCCGACAGCTTTGCTTAACGTTCCCGTTTTGATCCACAATGCGGGGTCAGCCCCTATGAAATCCAATAGCCCTTTGCCTCGCTCACCCACGACGCCGCTGGCGTGGGCTTCGTCGGCTAGCGGGATGGCTTGATATGCTCTGGCAAGCTCTTCGATCTCCAAGATAGGAGCGATGTCACCTTCCATGCTGAAAATTGAATCGGTAAGAATCCACGCCATGCGGTAGGCTTGGCGATACGTTTTGAGAAGGCTCTCGAGGGCATCGCAATTCGCATGGGGATATACAAGCACTTTCGCCCTGGAAAGTTTGCAAGCATCGATCAAACAAGCGTGGTTTAAGGAGTCGGAAAACAAGACATCATCGGGATCGACCAAGGCTCGCAGCGTTCCGAGATTGGCAGCGTAACCCGAGGAAAAAACAACCGATTTCTCCGTGTTTTGCCATCGCGCGATGGTTTGGCAAAGCCGATCGTATTCCAGGGTAGCTCCGAGGATCAACGGGCTGGCCGTCGCTCCGCTTGGGTACTTGGCATAAATGCCATTGTCGCTTTTTTCGCTGACCCTCTCCGATAGCCCGGAGGCAAGACTTGGGTGCCAAGCGAGTCCAAGGTAATCATTTGATGCAAAATGGAGCAGTTTTTTTCCATCGCGAACGATGTGGGTCGGACTCAAGTGCTCGGTCGGCCGAAGCGATCGAGCCAGGGAATCATTGGCAAGGCCATCTAATTCGCAAGCAGCCTGGCTCCAAAATGTCTTCTGGTCAATGGATCGATCGGCTGGGTGCATCTTGTTGGATCCGGAATTGATTCCCGCGGGTCAAGCGGTCATAATTTATCTATGAGGAGTTTTCGGAGCAACGCGATGGAGACAAGATCGTTGGGCACGGAATCGATGGGGAACTAAAGTTGTAGGGCGCAGATAGCTATGGGGCAACGTGTATTAATAACCGACGACGATGATGCGTTTCGCACAACGCTCAGCGAGGTGTTATCTCGCCGTGGCTATTCTACCTGTTTAGCTTCCGATGGCCTCGAGGCCGTGGAAGTAGTTGCTCATGGAAACATTCACCTCGCCCTCTTTGACATCCACATGCCGAGGCTCGACGGACTAGGTGCACTTGAACGCGTCCGAGAGTCGCTACCGATGCTTCCTTGTATCTTAATGTCCGCAAAACTAGATGATGGGATTCTCGCGCGGGCTGAAAGGCTTGGTGCAAACGCAGTCTTGCCCAAACCTTTCTCCATCGCCGACCTAGTCGAATCCATCAAAAAATTCTTGGGCTAAGACTCTCGAAACTGGGGCGAGTATCGTTAGCGGGAAGCTATGCGATTATTTGCATTCACGCTCATCAGCCACCCAAGCAAAAGACCGGAGAGAAGTCCACCGAGGTGTGCGAAGTTCGCCATGTGCAAATTCCCGACCGACCCAGCGATATCTCCGGCAAAACCGAGCACAAGGATGATTCCAACCATAAAGAATGATTGAGGGGAAAGCGAGAAGCCCAGTTCGGGTCTCAAATAAGTCTTCATCGCGATATAGCCAAAGAGTCCCATGATCACTCCGGAGATCCCAACGAAATTCGGCGAACCCGAAAGCCCTTGGATATTCCATATGTTTTCTTTGAGTAAGCCTTGGGGTAGATGCGATCCGATGGCCAGCAAAAGAACAATCCAAGCGTAGCGGCGAGTTCCTTCTAAGCGTTCCACTAAACCACCCAACGAAAACAAAGCGAACATGTTCATTAGCAAATGAAACGGGTCCCCGTGCAGGAATGCTGGAGTAAACACCCTCCACCACTCCCCTTTTTTGATCGAAACCGCCGGATCTTTAGTCTCGTTAAATCGATTCATGTCAACGAACTTGAGCTGTTTGACAATCGAATTCCCAAGTCGGTTTTGAGGCTCCGGTTGGGAGAACGAAGAGAGCAAGCTCAAGACGCAGCAAAGGATTAACAAAGTAAGTGTCAACGGAGGGGTTTTTCCTCCGACAAGGGAGTTTCTCGACAAGTCTCTGGTCGTCTTGATGTTCCCCTGACGCGCTTTGGCCTCCTGCAACTTCTCCTTCAAAATCGAATTCGCCTGCTTCAAAGCAGCGGCGTATTTCGGATCGTTGGGGTTGGACTGAAATTCCGCCAACGCGACTTGCGCAAGGCTCATGCGATCTTCGTTTCGAACCCACACTTCCCAAAGCTGTTTCGATGGATCGGTAGGGCTTCCCTGCGCATCGGCCGCACCAGCTAAACTCTCCGATTGGGCAGGTTCGACATGCGTCGAGACATCGAGGGTAAGCAGATAAGCCACAAAGACTTCGGCTTGGTTTTTTCCTTCGATCGTGGTGAGGCAGCGCATAGGCGGATTGAGATTGGTTGAGGGAGTGGTGTCACCAAACCGTCGAGTCTACTTGAGGTAAGAACGAGCAGAAAGCCCAACACCGGGGCACTTGCTCGATTCCTCGGTGAATTCTAGACAGCGAGCTTCAGTCGAAACGAGCAAGTAACTCTACCCCAAAAAGCCACTTGTGTCGCCCATAAGTTCCAAAGGTAGGATCCGCCGGGTGCGAAATTCTGTCGGTTGAAGCGTTTAGGTCGAGAAACACAGAGTATTGAAGACTGAGTTTATAGGGAAAATCATTGAAGTAGGGGTGGCTCCGGGTATACTCATGATTTGCGATTGAACTGCCAATCTCGGACGTGGCAAAACTTGACAAACTAGAGGAGATCATGCGTTTAATCATAGCCGTTCGAGCGTTTTTCTCAGCTCTCTTCACTCCCGGAGCATCCGATTGCATCGCAGATGCCCTAAGGCTAAACAAATTCGCCAAACAAAAAGGGGAACAAGCTACCAGCGCCCCTGTGAAGAAATCTCCTTTGTCGATTGCCCCGAAGGAAGGATCACTTGGGACTACAAGCGTTGACTATAGCAAGGTTGCCACCTCGCGCAGCGACGCTCTGACTCTTCTAGCGGTCATGCAAAAAGAGTCTAGAATCTTGGATCTGATTTTCGATGATCTCGATGGTTACTCCGACGAGCAAATCGGAGGTGCCTCGCGCCAGGTCTTACGCGATCTTAGAGATTGTTTGGACTCACATGTTAAAATCGAATCCTTGGTCGATAAACAGGAAGGTGATGTTGTTCAAATCCCAGATGCTGCTTCCCCAATTCGTTGGAAAGTTATCGGTGATGCGTCCGCACAATCGGGCACGCTAACACACGCAGGTTACGTGGCGAAAAAAGTAGCTTTGCCCGAATGGACCGGGACAGAAGAAAATGCTTCAATCATCGCTCCGGCGGAAGTCGATGGATCTGTCCGATTGCGATTGGAAAAACGGGTCTAATCTCTTTGGCCAAATACAAAATTGTCGCCTACTCTCGGTTGCACTTTGGTCTGATGGAAATCCGACCAGGAGCACCCCATTGTTTCGGCGGCCTGGGACTGATGGTCTCGCTTCCAAGCGTAGAACTCATCGGCGAGGCTCAACGCCCCACAAGCGAACTTCGCAACCACCCAAGCTCGAGCAGCGCCTCCCTTCCTCCAGAGCCATCCTACTGGAGAAGTAGGCTTTTGAGCATCCTTCGCGACACATCCGGACGACTACCTACCCTCGTTGATTCCACACTCTTCTTCCAGTGGCCAACTCTACCTGAACCCCACATCGGATTCGGCTCAGGTACCCAATTCGCATGCGCCGCGGTCCGTTTGCTGATGCTGCTTAATGACTGGAACTCCAACACAACTCAACCAAACTTAGCAAGCAACCGCTTCGCCCCAGATAAAAACGGGCGTGAGGAGTTTCGTGCGTTACTTCACGATGTCGGCAGGTGTAAGCGATCCCATATCGGATCGAACGGGTTTATCGACGGGGGGCTTATCTATGACCTGGGGCTTGGCTACGAAGGAATTACCAACTTCCAAGACACACAAGACATCCAGCGAACACAGTCCCATGGCTTTCCCGAGTCTTGGCGGATCCTGGCCTTATGGGAACCTCATTATTCAGGAGACGCAGGTGAGAAAGAACAAGCACTTTTCGACGAATGCTCGCTGAGAGAAAATCCGTTTCGTGATGAGATGATTCAGTTAGCCCAAGGCGAAGTGCTACCGGGTGCACAGGCACAAGATTGGCACCGGTTCTCTCAAGCCATTGGGAGATATGGTGAATGTGCCGGAGAAGTATTCAGGTCCGTACAAGGGGATGTATATCGCTCCGAACGCATTCGCTTTTGGGTCGATACGATTCGATCGCTAGGCATCCATGGTGTGGGGCAATCAAGCTGGGGGCCGGTGGTCTTTGCGATACTTCCTGACAACGACCAAGCTCAATGGCTTAAGAACCATCTTGAAAAACATCTACAACCGCAAGGGTGGATCCGCATCGCAAGCCCCGCAGGTCCGGCAACCGTCACTCATCTGCCTTCTTGATTGCGTCACCTCGAAGATCGAGACCTTTGATCTCCCTGCCAAAGACCGCCACACTGACCACTACCCCAAGGGTCACCAACCCACCGATAAAGACACTCGGCACAAGCCCCAGGTAGTGGGCAGCGAGTCCGCTTTCAAGTTCACCGAGTTCATTCGACGCGCCGATGAAGACAGAGTTGACGGCCGCAACTCGACCCCGCATGTGGTCAGGTGAGTACAAACGCAGAATCGTTTTACGAATCACTACGCTGATACCATCGAGAACACCGCTCAAGAGCAGCGCAAGGATCGATAGAACTAAGCTGCGGGAAAGCGAAAAGGTAATCATGCAAAGTCCAAATCCAAAGATACATGCCAGAAGAATCTTTCCCGCATGAGCCCGTGGTGGAATGCGAATACATGCTATTGCGCTGAGCAATGCCCCAAGCATCGGAGCGGCATTGAGAAGCCCCAGTCCGACCGGGCCCGTCTTCAAGATGTGCTCCGCGTAAAGTGGAAGCATAGCGATTGCTCCACCGAACAGGACAGCGAAAAGATCAAGTGCCATAGCGGTCCAAAGGATCTCTCGCCGCATCACGAATTTCCATCCTGCCGTAATCGACTCGACGAACGGTTCACGCTGCGTTGCTTCCGGAATCGGTTTGGGGGTAATCCTGCTAATCATGACGATCGCAAGACTTGAGCAGATCAGCGCAGTGGCAAACGTGGAGAGCTTACCTACGAACTCGATCAAGGTGCCTGCGATAAGTGGTGCGATCACCGCGCAGGCGTGCCAAACGATAGTAGTCCAAGTAGCCGCACTGATCGCTGCGAGCCTGGGGACTATCTGAGCTTCAAGACTTGGCATCGTCGGGTCAGCAAACCCCCTGGCCACCCCTAAGAAAAACATGCTGACAAACAAAACCATCAGCATCCAAGGCCCCTCTAGAAATACAGAGGTGGACATTCCCAATGCACAAAGCCATTGCAACGCATAGGCATTCCTAAGCAAACTTCTTCGATCGAACCGATCCGCGAAGTGACCGCCTAGAATGGCTAAACTCAACGCAGGAATCGCTTGAATCAGCCCTAAATACCCCAAGTAAATTGGCTCGTTCGGATAAGCTTTAGCAATCGCGAAGGGGGCCCAGAAAAACAAGGTTCGCGTGCAGATGGTCGAACACGCATGCGCAAACATCAATAAGCGAAACTCGGGAAAATCGGTCGCGTGTGTCGAATGGTGGTGAGCCCCAATGTCCGAGTTGGCAGTGTCCGAGTTGGTAGTGTCCAAGATGATCGTTCAACAATGAGGATGGAGAATCAGACAGCTACAAGGACCACGCAGAGACGATATTGTAGGTGACCCAAGCACCAACATAAGCTAGGGTCGTCATATAAAGGAATGAGAAGATCGGCCAAACCCAAGAGTTGGTTTCGCGGCGAATAGTCATCAACGTCGAAGCACACTGAGCGCACAAAGCAAAGAACACCATGATCGATAAAGCAGTGGCCAAGGAAAATACAAGAGTCCCGTCGGGCCACGTCGCCGCTCGAAGCTGATCAGCGAGCCCTTCGTTCGACTCATCCACTCCGCTTCCAAGTGCATAGATCGTTCCAAGTGTCGCAACGATCACTTCGCGTGCAGGAAACGAAGCCAACACTGCGATACCGATCTTGCCGTCCCAGCCCAAGGGACGAACAAGTGGTGCAATCGCATTGCCCGCGCGTCCTAAGAAACTCTGCTCGATAAGCCGACTCTTCTCACGGTTGATCTGCTCGACCAATGACTCTAACTGAGCTGGATTCGTCTGCGGATCAGCCGAAAGGGACTCCATTTGCGAGACCATCGAATCGAGCTGAGCATGATTCGCAGGGAAGTAAGCCGCGGCCCATACCAAAACAGAAGTAACAAAAATCAACGTACCAGCTCGAAGCACAAACGCCTGGACCCGCTCCCAAACCCGAGCAAACACCACTCGCCAACTCGGCCATTTGTAACTCGATAACTCCATCACAAAGGCCGAAGGTTCGCCCGGAAAAAGAAAACGCTTGAGAACCCAAGCCACTGGAATCGCCACAACACTTCCAAGGCTTACCATGCCAAAGAGAACGGCCCCGCGTAGCGACAGCCAACCATTGAGAAATGTTAACGGTGGAACGAATGCAGAAACCATCAAGACGTAAACCGGCCACCGCGCCGAACAACTCATCAAAGGCGCGATCAAGATCGTAACCATACGATCCTTGCGGTTCTCAATAGTCCGTGTTGCCATGATCCCCGGGATCGCACAAGCGAAGGAGGACATCAACGGTAAAAAGGATTTACCGCTCATCCCCAGAACCGACATGAACTTGTCCATCATGAACGCAGCTCGGGACATGTAACCGCAATCTTCCAAGATGCCGATGAACAGAAACAAAATCGCGATCTGCGGAAGAAATACAACCACCCCACCAACACCGGCCAGTACACCTTCAACCAACAAACTTCTCAGTGGTCCAGGAGGGATCCAACTCTCAATCCAAGCTCCAAGAACTCCTTGGACATGCTCAATCATCTTCATTGGCCAGTCTGCGACCAACGTGATCGATTGGAACAGCAGAAACATCAAGACCAAAAAGAATAGCAACCCAACCCATCGATGCGTCAACCAGCGATCGATCTTATCAGAAGCTGAATGCTGCCGCGTTCGCGATTCTCGCTCAATGACTCCTTCAAGCCGACTTTTGATCCAACCATATCGGCAGCGAGTTTCAAACAGTGGGATCGAGAGCCCCTGCGACTTTAAAGCGTCGCGAACTTCACCGATTTTAGTTTGAACCGTTGAAGCTTGATCTTTTGCAACGACGCGAAACGAATGGCCCTGCGGATCGTCGATCAACAATCGTTCTACTTGAAAACGATTCAATGCAATTCCCTGCGAAGCGAACCAATCAACCAATCCATCGACCGATTTGCCAAAGACTTCGGGGAAACATCCGCTAGCAAGCGAAGCAGGATCAGGCAGACCCAAAGCAGGATTCTTCCGATCAAGCATTTCAAGCATTTGACTTTTCAATTCATCGATACCAGTACGATTCGATGCACTGGTACAAACCACCGGTACCCCAATGGACTTCGATAGCTTCGACGGATCGATGCGAACTCCTTCTGCATCGATGCGATCCCACATATTCAACGCGGCGATAACAGGAATTCGCAACTCAAGGACTTGGCTCAAGAGATAAAGATTGCGTTCAAGATTGGTGCTATCGAGGATCACGATCACCGCATCGGGTTTGGGCACTCCAGGCATTTCGCCCGCAAGCACCTCTACCGAAACCGCTTCATCTGCGGAGCGAGCGGCAAGAGAATAAGTCCCCGGCAAATCCACCACTTCGACTTGCCATGGAATGCCAATCGGTGCATTCAACCGATCGCCAATTTGAAGCCGCCCCGACTTATGCTCAACCGTTACACCGGCATAGTTTCCAACGCGAGCGTTCGCCCCGCACAGGGCGTTGAACAAACTGCTTTTCCCCGTATTCGGGTTACCAATCAATGCGACTGTCGCATTTCTAGGCCCACCACTTTGAGCATCTTGTGACGATGATTCACTCTTTAAAGGTGAATTCGACGATGTTGATTGACGAACCATAAGCGAAGTCGTCCCTTACTCCCTCTCGACGAGAACACGCTTGGCTTCGTGCTTACGCAAACTGATCCTGTAATGAAACACCATGTACTCGATGGGATCACCCATCGGAGCTTTGCCGATCATCTCAATCGTCTCACCGGGAAGTAGCCCCATCTCAAGCAATCGGGCAGAGAGAGAATCGGAGCCCGTAACTTCGGAAATGACCGCTCGCTCTCCTTCGTTCAACTCATCGAGCGAAGATGGCATCGTCAAGTTCCTAATCGTAAAGCTCAATAGAGACGACTCTATCGGGTGCGAGGGGTGCTCACGACCCGAGAGGCTGAACAAGAATATCTGCTGATTTGCCGAGCCTCAAGCACATCTTCTTTCCCTCGATGGCAAGCAAACAAGGTTCGCCTGGGCTGAGCATCCGAAGTTTGCAACCGCAACGGATTCCTAATTCTTCTAGGCGATGCACATTTTGAGCGTCACCGCACATCTCCACGACGACCGCATCGGAATTAGGGGCCAAAAACTCGACTGGCACTGGCTCGGTAGGGGCCATCGCATTGTTTCCAAATGAGTTGTTCATGGCGGGAAGCGACAACAGGGTCGCTGGTGGGTTACAGTCCTAATCGTGCAAGTATCATATCTTAATTGAGACTGAATTTCAATAAGCCCTCCCCTGGGGATAGAAAATTCGAACCATTTTTTACACCCCAGGGATTCTAAAAGAAAGTCTTATGCAGCCTCGATAGAGGGGTAAGAATTCCCCCTCAAGCGTTCATTAAACGGTTTTTTGGTAGATGCGATCGGGGAGGCTGGTCGATGGAACGGGTCGGTGGAGGGAGACGCCGCACCCCTGAAGAGGGGAATGGCAGCATAAATTGCCTGAGCGTTTCAACTAAGTTAGCTTCGGGAAAATATTCCCCTTTGCGGATTTTCGAACTATGGAATCCGCTCAGTGTTTTGTAAACTCAAAGTCCTTGTCCTCCAATTTGCTTGGCTTCTCGAGCGACTGCTCGTTGATTCCAAGAAAAAATTTGCCCTGCAATCCACGTAGGCGTCGAAGTGCAGAATTACTCTCCAAACGGCAAAACGTTTTACGATCGATGGGGCTGGCTTGTCCTAATCCTGAGCTTAGCTTGCGTTCCCTTCGCGTACTACGGTGCGGGTCAAGCGGTACAAAGCAATGTCAACAAGGTTGAGGATTGGCTGCCGAAGACCTATCGCGAAACAGACGAATTAACTCGCTTCCGGAAGAACTTCCCTTCGGATCAGTTCGTGATCATCAGCTGGGAAGGCTGCACGCTTGGTGAAGACCCGGCACAGCCAGACGGTGATGACCCACGGATCGCCAAGCTGATCGAACTTGTTACAGCAAACCGAAACTCCGACGAAGGCGATGGAGCAACAACTCCAGCAGCGACTTCGATTGCCAAAGACCTGACCCCCGAGGAAATCGATGCACAGGAAGCTCGCAAGTACTTCAAAGGTGCACAGTCCGGAAGAACGTTCCTTGAGCAACTGACCGTCGGTCAGCATGCGCTCAGTCACGAAGAAGCCGTGCAGCGACTTAAAGGTGTGATCCTTGGTCCTGACGGTCGTCAGACCTGCGTGATTGTTTCGCTTGATCCTGTTACCTCTGGAAAACTCAAACCCGTGCTTGGGCACGGCCAAAAGCGGATTTTCCGGCCAAACGTTCCACCCGGGGTACTGCGTCGTTTGATTGAACGCGCAGGGATTCCCGACGCCGAACTTCACATGGGTGGGCCCCCTGTCGATAACATTTCGATCGACGAAGAAGGTGAACGAACGCTGGTCCGGCTTGCAGGCTTCTCCGGCATCCTCGGTCTTTTCCTGGCCTGGTGGTCCCTTCGCAGCCTGCTTCTGACCTGGATCGTCTTCCTTTGCTCAGTAACATCTGCCGCAGCAGCTCTTGCGATGATTTGGGCTTCGGGCGAGACGGTCGATGCAATCGTTCTATCGATGCCATCGCTCGTCTACGTTCTGGCAATATCAGGCGCTGTCCACTTCATTAATTACTACCGAGATGCTGTTCATGAAGGCGGACTAAAGGGTGCAACGGAACGCGCGGTGATACACGCCTTGAAACCTGCCGTCCTTTGCTCCCTTACAACAGCATTTGGATTGCTTTCCCTTTGCGCCAGCGAACTGGTTCCAATTCGTAAATTCGGCCTTTACTCAGCCACCGGCGTGATGATTCTCAACGTTGTGTTGTTCCTTCTCTTGCCAGCAACGCTTCACTTGCTCGGGTATGCGAAGCGTTGGGTACTTCCAGAAGGAACTCAAAACACCACAGCGAACAATGCCACAACCACAACCGTTGATTCCTTCAGCGAACGATTCTGGGGTGCATTCTCAGGTTTTATTGTACGCAATCACGTACAGGTTCTGGTCTCGAGCCTTCTATTCTGCGGCGCTATAGGATTTGGATTAGCCCGAATTCGTACCAGTATCGATCTACTGGAACTCTTCGATTCCCGCGCTCGGATCCTCCAAGATTATCGCTGGCTTGAACAAAACCTCGGCAAACTTGTTCCGATGGAAATTGTCTTGGAATTCGACCAAACAAGCCTAGCTACAAGCGTTCCTGCCGGCACTCCAGAATCCGAAGAGCAAAGCGCCGAAGACGTTGGAAAACTGACGTTCCTTGAACGCATGGAAACAGCCAATCGTGTTCAAGAAGCCATCAAAGCAAAGTTCGGGGATGAAGGACTGGGATGGGTAGGTCAAAGCCTCTCTGCTGCAACCTTTGCTCCTTCGTTGCCGACCAACGGCTCAAGCACCAAGAAGATGATTGAGCGAAGCGTTTACAACTCAACCCTTGAGTCAAAACGAGAAGAGTTCATCAAGTCGGGATTCCTTCGCATCGATTCCGAGACCGGGAATGAACTATGGCGAATCAGCTTGCGAGTCGCCGCTTTCCAAGGAGTCGACTATGGGGAGTTCGTCCATACGCTTCGCGATGTAGTCCAGCCAATCCTCCAAGCCCAAGGTGACCGCGTACAGATCCTGCGCCGTATCGCGGCTTGGAACAACGACACGAAGTTCGTCGGCAAGAAAGTGATTCTCTGGGATCCGCAAATCGTTGATTCCTCCACGGGCGAAACTGTATCTGCAGCCAAAGTCCGTGCGGACGAAATCGCTAACCTTCTGAAGAACGCCAGGTTCAAAGTTGCTCGAGCAAGCATCGATTCGAAGTCGATGCCGTTAGTTCAATTGCAAGAGCTCGAAGACT
>JBJONT010000037.1:0-22424 GCA_046051705.1 Planctomycetota bacterium
ATCCGGAGACCACGTAAAGAGCTCCAGTGGACTTGGAGTTCCGTTGGTGGGAATCGGACTTTTCTATTCGCATGGGTACTTCAAGCAACGGCTCGACCCGAATGGTTATCAAGCCGAGGAATACATCGAATCGCGTGTCGATAACCTTCCGTTAACCCCTGCTTGTACCCCTGACGGCCAAGCTTGTACCGTACGACTTCAGACACGTTCGGGAGAGCTATTAGCAAAAGTTTGGAAGGTAAACGTTGGGCGTGTGGTTTTGTATCTGCTCGATAGCAATGTTGAAGGGAACAAACCCGAGGATCGGGAACTGACGAGTCGTCTGTATGGAGGGGATGAACGGACGCGGATTCGACAAGAGTTGCTACTCGGGGTCGGAGGCGTTCGCGCATTGAATGCGATGGGAATCGACCCGGGCACCTATCACTTGAACGAAGGCCACAGCGCATTCGCAACGCTTGAAGCGATTCGGTTGCGCCGAGAGGAAGATGGAGTAAGTTTTGAAGATGCCTTGCGCGATGTCTCGAATGCCACACTCTTCACAACGCATACGCCGGTTCCCGCTGGACATGATCGTTTTTCCAACGAGTTGATCGAAGAGCATCTCGGCCCTCTGCGTGATGCGTTGCAAATTTCTCATGACCATTTAATGAGTCTCGGTCGCGTCAGTCCCGATAATCACTCCGAACCTTTTTGCATGACGGTTCTTGGGCTCAAAGCATCTCGACGGGCCAATGCGGTTAGTCAATTGCATGGACACATATCGAGGAGGATGTGGCGGGCTTTGTGGCCGCAACGCGAAGAGGCAGCGATACCGATCGGTCACATCACAAACGGAGTTCACGTCGAGAGTTGGTTGGCAGAGCAGATGCAACAACTCTACGATAGAAATTTTCCAGTGAACTGGAAGTCGCAGATGGGTCAGCCGCATTGTTGGCAATCCATTCATAACGTGGATCCTGGTGAGTTATGGGAGACGCATAACACACTTAAGAACCTATTATTCGCTTTTGTTCGTCGGCGAATCGCGAAGCAGAATGAACAACGAAACGAACCGGCTGAGACTTTGGCAACAACCTTCCGTAACTGCAATCCATCGATTTTAACCATTGGGTTTGGTCGACGGTTTGCCACCTACAAGCGCGCCAATCTTTTGTTTCGAGATCTTGATCGACTCGCAGCGATCATCAATGATCCGCAGCGACCCGTGCAGCTCCTCTTCGCGGGAAAAGCCCATCCGAAGGATGAACCAGGAAAGAGATTCATACAAGAGATTGCGAATCTTCGGCAAGACCAGAGGTTTTTTGGGAAGGTTCACTACATTGAGGACTACGACTTCAATGTCTGTAGGCACATGGTTCAAGGTGTCGATGTGTGGCTCAACAACCCACGGAGACCTTTGGAAGCATCGGGGACAAGCGGTCAGAAGGTCATCCTCAACGGTGGCCTGAATTTAAGTATCCTCGATGGATGGTGGGCAGAGGCCTACGATGGCACAAACGGATTTGCAATTGGCAAAGGTACCAGTCACGTGGAAGATCGCATCACGGATGAACGCGATGCGCAGCACCTTTACGAAGCTCTGGAAAAGGAGGTTGTCCCTCTTTATTACGACCGAGATAAAGATGGGTTGCCGCGAGCTTGGATCAATCGCATGTGCAACAGCATCAGCACCCTGGCATGGCGATTCAGCTCACACCGCATGGTGATGGACTATGCGAGGGTCGCATACGTCCCGGCTTCGGGTGGCGTGAGCTGTTCGTTTTAGCGGTTTGATCTGGTTGATGGCTTCTGTGGCAACTTGGAAAGCAGTTCCAAGTTACTGCTAAAGCAGGACCAAGTTATTCAGGAAGCTGAACCAAATTACTTAGGAAGCAAAGCCAATGCAGCGGTCGATGGTCGTGCGATCACGTGTGCTGCAATCAGCTTTCCAAGCCCTTCGACCTTTGGCTTAGCGGCTTCTACAGCTGCGTTAACCGCTGCAACATCGCCACGGATCACGATGGTCACATAACCACCACCAAGTTTTTCCTTTCCTACGACTTCTACCGATGCGGCTTTGCATGCGGTATCGATCGCTTCGAAAACTGCCGTAAAACCTTGGGTTTCAATAAAACCGAGAGCCTGACCATTCGCTTGGGACATAACCGATTCATCCGATAGTGGAAATTTGACAACTGCTTGTTCGATCAAAACATTAAATTCAGGTGGGCTGATCATCGCACGAAATGCGTCGCGATCGGGACTGTTAATAGTATGGCTTGCGCCGTACTGTTGCATCCTTTTCGCGGCTTGAGCACCCGTTTCGATGGCCGATTGTACGTCGCTGGCGCTTCCGGCGATCTTGATCACCGCACCAAGCATATCGTTCCACTCGACTTGCAAGACTTGCACGTTGGCAGATTTGCACATCGAATCAAGTGCAACCATGCCGGCTGTCCAACCTTTCGTTTCTAGAATCCCAAAGGAACGGACCCCATTTTCATTTCCGGCGCCCCAGTCGGAGCTATTGGTCAGTGATGAAGCCATAAAGGATCAGTGGAACAGAGGATTGGTTTGAATTGCAAGGCCAGCGTGAGTGAAAACTAGTTCAAGAAACCATCAAGTCAAAGCGCTGAGGGAATTTTTTATCTTGGAAATCCATTCAGGAATCGCTTCAAGTGGATTCTCCGCAGCTTCGTATTCGAGTGCAAGCCACCCGCTGTAGTTTGAGTTAGCGAGTATTTTGACGATACGATCGAGGTCTGCAAGTTCCCGTTTTCCGTTCGGGAACATCTCGACCTTGATCTGAGCGTTCACAGCATAAGGGGCGATGCTTTCGAGTTCTGCATAAGGGTTCTCAGTGGATCGGAAGTTTCCGGAGTCAAAGTTCACTCCAAAACCTGGCACTTCGACTTTGCGAACAATTTCGAGCAACCCATCCGCTTTCGCAGTCACCCCGCCATGGTTTTCCAACGCCAAGAAAATGCCTTTGGAATGCGCGTAGGTGCTAACTTCTACCAAAGCTTCCACGCATCGATCGACCGTGGAATTCCAATCATCCCCTTTGGGTTGATTACCGGCAAAGACACGAATCGCGTTGGCGCCAAGCAACGCGTATCGGTCGATCCAAAGTTTTGTGTATTCGATGTCCCGCTTGCGCTTGACTTCGTCGTTCTGGCAGAAGTCGTTTGCGATGGCACCTCCGGATACAGTTACTCCGCGACGGTGGCAGTGTTCCTTGAGGTCAGCAATGTATGTATCGGTTACATCCGACGGAAAGTAGTAGCTCGTTAATTCCGCTCCATCGAGTCCCTGGGAGTGACAATAATCAACGAACTTGAATAAGTCCCAGCCGTCTTTATTACCTTTGAGCAAGTCGCGTAGGGAGTAGGCTGCGAGACTCAACCGCATACGGCTAGGGGCTAAGCGGTTCATCGGTTCAATGGCTTGTGCAAGATAAGCCGAGCGGCAAGTGGCTGGCCATAATGCGCCTGGAAGCCCCGAGATAGCGGACATTGCAGTGCAACTCGAGAGCGACTTGAGCACCGCGCGCCGAGATAAGTTGGAGTATGCGTTGGTCGGCTTCATCGAAATCTTCACTCAGTTAATACTAGAGGGCGAATATGAGAGGATAATAGTAGCTGATAACCAAGGCCTCGTTTGGTTTTGCATCGAAGAAGAGCCAAGCGATGCTTATTTGACTTCTTCGGCCGTCATTTTATAGATCGCGTAATGACCGCCGTCTGGGTACTGGAAAGATTGCGAGTCAAGCTCGAGCTTTCCCTTTACAGCGACCACTCGGGTAGAGAAGTTAGCCGTTTTACCTGGTTGCATTTCGACGATAACGCAGTCGTATAGTGCAGCGCCGGGTCCGAAGCAGCATTCTTGGTTATCGCGGACCAGGACGAATTGTTTGATGCCAGATTGTTGGAACACGGAAGTCGGCAGAATGAATCCCCGTAGTTTGACCGTCTTGTTGTTGAGTTCCTCGATCTCTTTCGTGATCATTTCTTTTTTGAACTCGCCACCTTTTTCAATATCGAACTTCAGATCGTCGAAGGTGATTTCGCCTCGCTTGCGAGCCGCATCGCGAGCTTTGCGTTCTTCCGCAAGCTGTCGTTCCGATTTTGGGGGAGTCGCGGCGGGATCCTTAGTTGTCGCAGGTGGGACTGGCTTCGAACGATCCGGGGGAGCTAGAGTGTCTTGGCTGAAGAGAAATGCTGTTGGCCCCCAAAAGAGAATACAGCCCACTAGAAAAGCGTTATTAAATTGAGGCAATTGGGGACGAATGGAAGCTGCCGAATCGGAAATCCCCTTCGATGGTAGTGTATGTTTGATCTGAATCCAGCGTTTTAATTGGCTTGTCACGATTTTCTCGATTGCAGTTTCTAGGTCCAGAAAGCCCGGCGGACGGCTTAATTATAGCACGGAATGGTATGCCGGAATTCCACATGGTGACAAGACTCGATTCCAGGGCTTGATTCTGATCAGCGAGTTACTAAAAGTCTGACAACAAATTGAGAAAAAAGAGTGGAAACACTCAGTGTTTTTACTGCTCGGAGGTGGTTAGAACGATTACTCCGGCAAAGCGACTTTTACGATCCGGAAAAATGTATCGATTTTTGAAGATGTTACTTCCATGGAAACTTTTTCTAGCTAAACTTCGGAGCATGCCCGGGGAAATGCGGGGCTCTCCTTCCAAGCGTAAAACTTGGAAACGATGTGTCCCTCCCGCTCTAAACCGCGGCCATGCATCGTGAGTTTTTGGTTTGTGATAAGCGTTGTTACAAGCCGCCCTGTGTTGTTCCGGCCGAGTGGCCGAATTGATTCAATTTCTGTGAGGATACTGCAATGAAGTTTCGCCGAGGTTTGTTCCTTGGATTGGCCACAATTCTTGGGGCCAGTGTAAGTTTTGCTGGTGATTGTGGATGCGGCAATGCTGCTTCGAGCGCTCATGTTGCGTCCGGTTGTGGATCAGCAGCAGGCAATGGCGTTGTCGGCGGCGGAGTTGTCGGTGGAGATGCTGGAGCAGCAGGATGCGGCGCTCAGATTACTTATGTCGAACGAACTGTTATGGTTCCGACCCAAGTAACCGAAAAGCGATCCGTCAACAAGACCGTTTACAGCACCGAAGAACGTGAGCGTCGCTACAACGTGACCAAGCGCGTTCCACGCACTGAGACCAAGACCGAGACCTACACGGTTCAAGTTCCAAAGACTGAAACCAAGAAGGTTGATTACACCGTTCAAGTTCCAGTTACGAAGCAAGTTGAAGAAAGCTACAACGTTCAAGTTGCTCGCACTGTAACCGAAGAAGTTCCATACACGGTTAAGAAGACCGTTTACGACGACGTGACCAAGACCGTCACCGTCCAAGTTCCTAAGACTGTTACTGAAGACGTTTCCTACACGGTTCAAGTTCCTTCGACCGTTACCGAAGAAGTCTCCTACACAGTTCAAGTTCCAAAGACTGTAACCGAAGAAGTTTCCTACACGGTTCAAGTTCCTTCGACCGTTGACGAAGTACAAACGTACACCGTCAAGGTTCCTGTAACGACCCAAGAAGAAGTCGCTTACACCGTTCAAGTTCCTGTTTACACCGACGAACAAGTTCCTTACACGGTTCAAGTTCCAGTTTACAGCGACGAAGTTGTTAACTACACCGTCAAGGTTCCTTACACCGAAGCACGTACCGGAACACGCAACGTTTGCCGTCGCGTTCCTGTTACCACCATGCGAACGGTTACCAAGGACCTCGGATCGTACCAAACCGTTACGGAAGAAGTTCCTGTAAGCAACGGTTGTGGTTCGGCTGTTAGCTCCGGATGCGGCGGCGCTGCTGCTAGCAACGGATGTGGCGGCGGATGCGGTGGTTGTGGCGGATGTGGTGGTTGCGGCGGCGCTTCCGGTGCTGCTGCTGCTGATCCTTGCGGATCCGCAGCTCCTGCAACCCGTACCGTTTGCCGTAAGGTTTGGGTTCCAAACGTCGTAACGGAAGAAGTTCCATGCACGACCTACCAAAACCAATCGAGCACCGAAGAGTACACCTACAACGTGACTCTTTATCGCGACGAAGTTCAATCCAAGACGGTTAAGAAGGTCAACTACACGACCGAAACCCGTTACCGAACTGTCAAGAAGTGCTCGATGAACACCGAAAGCCGTACCCGTACGGTTAACAAGGTTACCTACAACGACGAACAACGTACCCGTACCGTTAAGAAGACCGTCATGAACACTGAGACGAAGACTCGTCCAGTTTCCAAGACTGTTTACTCGACCGAAACCCGTACACGTCCTGTTACCAAGACCACCTACGAGACCGAAACTCGTACACGTCCTGTAACCAAGACCGTTTACAACACCGAAACCAAGACCCGTCCTGTTTCCAAGACGGTCATGACCACCGAAGAACGACAAGTAACCAGCAAGGTTGCTCGCGTTGTTGAAGAGCAAGCAACTCGCTCGGTTTCCAAGGTTGTCTATGACACCGAAACCAAGACCCGTATGAAGAACGTTACCGAGATGGTTACCGAAAACCGCTCGAAGGACGTTACCACCACGGTCATGGTTCCAGAAACCAAGGAACGTACAACCAACGTAACGGTTTACGATAACGTAACCGAAGAAAAAGTTGAGAAGTACACCGTTCAAGTTCCATCGACCGTTACCGAAGAAATCGACGTAACTGTTTGCAAGATGGTTCCACAAACGGTCAGCGTTCCAGTTTGGAGCAATGGCGTTGCAGTTGGCGTCGGTAGCGGTGCTGCTGCTGGCATCGGTGCAGGCTCGGCTGTTGGAGCTGGTTGCGGCGGTGCTGCAGCTGCTTCCTCCGGTTCGGGTTGCGGCGGATGTGGATCGGCTGCTGCCGCTCCAGCTGCTGCTGCTCCTTGCGGTTGCAAGTAATTCCTTTCGGAACAACCCCGTGATTTTACCTCCTTGAGGCCTTCACGGTGAACGAACGATGCAAAACGGCTTGCGGATTTCCGCAGGCCGTTTTTCTTTGCGCCATTCACGATTCCATCGGCTGCGTTACAATGGACGCGATCAAGAGTGGCAAACGAGCCGCTCCACTTCACATCAATCCCTTCTGACGCAACTCCAGGTAACATGGCTGCTCCTTCTAAAGTGGTGGACCCCTTCGGCGCTCGTGACCATTTCAAAGCCCCTCAAGGAAATCTAGGAATCTATCGCCTCGATCGACTTGAAAAAGCCGGTATAGCGAATATCTCGACGCTCCCCTTCTCAATCCGCGTCCTTCTAGAAGCCGTTCTGCGAAACTGCGACGGCTATCAAGTAACCCAAGACGACGTTGTGAATCTTGCAAAATGGAACGCCGCTAAACCTGCGGAACTCGAAGTTCCATTTAAACCTGCACGTGTTGTACTACAAGACTTCACCGGTGTTCCATGCGTGGTCGATCTTGCGGCCATGCGCGATGGCATGAAAGCCCTCGGCGGCGATCCCCAAAAGATCAATCCACTGATCCCTGTAGATCTCGTGATCGATCACTCCGTACAAGTCGACTACTTTGGTGCCAGCGATTCGCTAACCAAAAACGTGGCGATCGAATTCGAACGAAACAACGAACGCTACGAATTCTTGCGATGGGGCCAACAGGCTCTCGCTAACTTCCGCGTTGTTCCTCCCAACACGGGAATCGTTCACCAAGTTAACCTTGAGTTCCTCGCAAAAGTTGTTTTCCAAGGGAAAGACCATGCGGGCGTCGTCGCGTTTCCCGACACCCTCGTCGGAACCGACTCGCACACCACCATGATCAATGGACTGGGTGTTTTAGGCTGGGGGGTCGGAGGCATTGAAGCCGAAGCAAACATGCTTGGCCAGCCTCTTTACATGCTCATGCCTGAAGTCGTTGGAATGAAGCTTACCGGTAAACTGGCACCCGGAGCGACCGCCACCGACTTAGTTCTGCGTGTCACCGAAATCCTTCGCAAAGAAGGTGTCGTGAACAAGTTCGTAGAATTCTTCGGTGAAGGTGTCTCGAAGATGTCTTTGGCCGATCGCGCAACGATCGCCAACATGGCTCCCGAATACGGCGCTACCATGGGATTCTTCCCCGTCGATGGTGAGACCCTCAACTACCTTCGCCGCACCGGCCGAACAAAAGATGAAATCGAACTCGTCGAGCGCTACTGCAAGGAACAAGGTTTGTTCCGACTCGATAATGGACCTGATTTGCAGTACACCAAAGTGTTACACCTCGACTTGGCGTCCGTCGAACCTGCCGTTGCTGGACCGAAACGGCCGCAAGACCGAGTCGCTTTGACGAACGTCCAAACCTCGTTTAACAAGGCGCTGACCGCTCCTATCGCAGAACGAGGATTCGGACTTGCTACCGACACATTAAAGTCGACGGCAACTGTTAAAGATGCAGACCACCCAAGCACGATCGGGCACGGTGCAGTTGTCATCGCTGCAATCACTTCCTGTACGAACACAAGCAATCCATCGGTAATGATCGGCGCTGGCTTGCTCGCCAAGAAAGCCGTTGCTCGCGGTCTTCGGGTCCACCCATATGTGAAGACAAGCTTGGCTCCAGGGTCTCGAGTTGTTACCGATTACCTAACCAAGGCCGGTGTGCTTGATGATTTAGAAAAGCTCGGTTTCAATGTGGTTGGCTATGGTTGCACGACCTGTATCGGAAACAGTGGACCATTGCCCGAACCCGTAGCCAACGCGGTCGTTGAAGGAAACTTAGTCGCTGCTGCGGTACTCAGTGGTAATCGCAATTTCGAAGGTCGCGTCAATCCGCACACCCGTGCGAATTACCTGGCAAGCCCTCCCCTCGTGGTTGCTTATGCCCTCGCTGGAACTGTCGATATCGATTTCGACAAAACCCCAATCGGCACCGACAAAGCAGGTAAGCCTGTATTCTTCCGAGAGATTTGGCCGACGTCCGAAGAAGTACACCAAGCTGTCGAAGCATCCGTACTTCCAGAGATGTTCTTGAAACAATATGCCGGAGCTTTCACGGATAACGAAGCTTGGAACGCCATTCCGATCACCCCTGGTGATCAATACGCTTGGAACGAGAAGAGCACCTATATCCAACGTCCCCCTTTCCTAGAAGGGATCACCAAGACCGTTGGTACAATCAAACCAATCCATGGTGCGAAGGCCCTTGCGGTACTCGGTGATTCGGTGACAACGGACCATATCTCGCCTGCCGGTTCGATCGCCAAGTCCGGACCTGCCGGTAAGTTCCTCATCGACAATGGGGTCCAACCAGCAGATTTCAATAGTTACGGAGCACGACGCGGAAACGACCGTGTGATGGTTCGCGGCACATTTGCCAACATTCGCATTCGCAACGCGATGGTCCCTGGTGTAGAAGGTGGGGTAACCAAATACCTACCGACCGGCGAGACAATGAGCATCTACGACGCATCGATGAAATATCAAGCGAGCAACACGCCGCTTGTTGTTCTCGCTGGGGCGGAATACGGAACCGGATCATCTCGCGATTGGGCTGCAAAAGGAACCTTGCTGTTGGGCGTTAAAGCAGTTATCGCCGTTTCTTACGAACGGATCCACCGCAGCAACCTCGTCGGAATGGGGGTCTTGCCCTTGCAATTCTCCGCTGGTGATACCGCGGCTAGTCTCGGACTTACCGGGGACGAAACCTTCGACTTCCCTGGCCTAAGCGACTCGCTGACGCCACGATGCGAAATCGAAGTGGTCGCGACGAAACCAAATGGAACGAAAACCACTTTCAAGGCATTGGTACGAATCGATACCCCTGTGGAAATCGATTACTACCGAAATGGTGGAATTCTGCCAACAGTTTTGCGCAAATTGGCTGAGTAATCCGAACGAAGGAATACGTTATGGAAACCCGACCCCTCGGACGTACCGGAATCGAACTCTCAAAACTCGGTTTCGGCGCGTCTTCGATCGGAGCTGAGTTCGGACAGTTCGATATCGAACAATCGTTGCGCTCAGTCAGAACCGCAATCGATGCAGGAATTCGATTCATCGACACCGCAGCCTACTACGGTCGCGGGATGAGCGAAGTCTTGCTCGGGCAAATCCTTCCTTCCTACCAACGCGATTCCTTGGTGATCAGCACCAAACTTGGTAGATATGCACCCAAGCATTTCGACTTTTCCGCGAAACGGGTTCGTGAAAGCATCGACGTTTCGCTCGAACGAATGCGGCTAGAATATCTCGACATGGTATTCGTGCATGACATCGAATACGGTGACGTGCAGCAAGTTATCGACGAGACTCTTCCAGCGTTGAAGAAGCAAGTTGAAAAAGGTAAAGTCAGAGCCGTGGGTATCAGCGGATACCCCATGAAGAATTTCACGCGGACCATTCCAACCGGTCTGCTCGATTGTGTGATCACATACAATCATTACAACCTCCAAAACGATATGGCCTTGCAATGGCTGCCTCTTGCCAACCAACATGGGGTAGGGGTGATCAATGCGGCACCGTTCTCTGCTCGACTCCTTACCGACTTGCCCCTGCCACCTTGGCATAAAGCACCAAAGGATGTGCGGGAAGTCGCAGCAAAGGCATCGAAGTGGTGCAAGGACAACGGGACTCGTATCGAGAAACTTGCACTGCAATACTCTGTGAGTCACCCAGGCTTTGCAAGTTGCTTGATCGGTAGCGCTATCCCCGCTGAAGTCACCCAATGGATCGAATGGCTGGCCGAACCGATCGACATGTCTCTCATCGAAGGTGTGAAAGCCGTCTTAGCGCCAATACACAATTGGTATTACGTCGAAGGCAGACCCGAGAACAACGATCTCGATTGGCCTGATTTCGTGTACGGCGGAGCAAAGAGTTAACCATGAGTCCACTTGGTGATAGCGAGCAGCCAGTGGAGTCAGCGAATCGAGAGAAATCTGCAACGAGTGTAACCATCGCGGAGTTGCAGGCTTGGGTTGACCATTTTTCTGATGAAAGAGATTGGGAACAGTTTCACACTCCCAAGAACCTAGCGATGTCTATCGCTATCGAAGCCGCCGAAATTATGGAACTCTATCAGTGGCAAGACGGCAAAGGAGCTACTCCAAACACTGCCGTAGACTCTCCTGTTGCTGAAGAATTAGCCGATGTATTGTCCTACTTGCTTCGTATGGCAAGCGTTTTGAAAATCGACCTTGCTCAAGCTCTAGCGTTGAAGATCAAGAAGAATGCTTTGAAGTATCCGGCACCGGCAACTCGATCCATTGAGAAACGGGTTGATTGATTTGTCTTGAAAAATACGGGAGTTGCGATGATTGGCATTCGATCGATTCGCCACTGTTCTGGATTTTGGATGTTATTCATGATCCTTGCTTGTGCTTCGCTTTCCTTCGGTCAAGAGGCCCTGCTCTCGCCGAAGGGTAACGAGGTGACCTCTGCGCCGAATGTTGCAAAAACCAGCTCGGATATCGAAGTGCTTGTTGAAGTACAACAAGGAGGATTGCCAGTGATTCTCTCGGCCCCACACGGGGGGACAATGCAGATCGAAGGGGTTGAACCCCGTAGTGGAGCTGGAATGGAAACCGGCCCGTCTGGGTTTTTTACCGGACGTGATGCTGGTACAACGGAGCTTGCAGTTGCGATTGCGGATGCAATTCAACGCAGGACCGGTAAACGGCCCTATCTTGTGCTCAGTAAAGTGCATCGCAAGTATCTTGATCCGAACCGACCGGCCTCCATTGCATACGAAGACTCGGATGCTGCGCCGGTGTACCAAAGATATCACGGATCATTGCAACGATTTTGCGCGGAAATCCTAGAGAATCACCGAACCGGGTTATTACTGGACATTCACGGGCAGGGTTCTAGTTCGACGACTGTGTATCGAGGAACTGGAAATGGTAAAACAGTGATGCGTCTCCGAGAGCGATTTGGAGAGTCAGCGCATTCCGGGGAGGACAGCCTATTCGGGGTTTTGCATCGACTTGGATGGAAAGTTCACCCTAACCCAGCGAATGGAAGAGAGCAAAGCGGATTTACGGGCGGGTACATTGTTCAAACCCATGGGAGTCATCGCCCTGAGGGAATCGACGCGGTTCAACTCGAGTTCGGGGCGGAGTATCGGGACAAAATGAATCGAAAGAAAACGGCGGATGTTTTAGCAACCGCCGTAAAAGAATACTTGGATACCTATGTGACTTCTACCGAGTTACCCTTGAGCGCTGACGAGCCCTCCGTCCCAAAGAAATAGATTTTGGCTACATCTATTTCCTACTAGCATGGAAGTAATCAACAGAGGTACGCAAGTGTATCCCTGACATGCCACTATTCGCTTACGGGTGCAACGGTTGTGGTTGTTACCCCTTGGAGATCTTGATCGATGGTCTGGCCAGCAACCTTGATTTTCATCTTCATATTCTGCGTCAACTTGGTGGAAACGATACAACCAGTTTCAGCATCGAAGAGGATTTCGCCCCCACTACCGTTGTCTTCGACGGTCATGTCGATACCAGGTGGTGGTTCTGAAAGGGTGACGAAGGATTCCAAGTTAAACTTCTCGAGTTTTCGACCATCGACTTCGACTTGACCATCGTAGCGGTAGGTCACATCTGTCTTCATTTTCATTCCGTTCAAGTTAATTTCCGCGGATTGTTTCCAGGTCTTACCGACGGCTGTGATATCGCTCGGAAAATCGATCGTTGCTTGCTCGAACATTTGCTTCAACGTGTCGCCGGAAAGAGGTGAAGCTGGATCTGCAGGTTTGTTAGCAAGTTCTTCAGGAAGCATCACTTCAAGCACTTTGCCCTGCCGGCTCATTTTCGATGAAATGGCCACACCGATGAGTTGCTCCATACCCTTTGCGATTTGCTTAGTTACAGGATCGGTGCTAGGTTCGCCGTCGGAGTCGTAGTCGACATTGACGAACGCGGACTTCATCGAGATTTTCATCCTCTTGATCGTCTGCTGCACCACGAAGGTTTTGTCATCGGAGTCGGTGACCTTCCATTCCACCTCGGCAGACTGATTCATGGGCATTTCCTGCAAACCCGCACCGGGCACATTCATTTTCGTGACCATTTTCTGGTCTGTCACGAGGGAGAATCGCTGTCCCTTTTGAAGCTTCCACTGAAGGTCCTGGCCGAAAGCATTCTTGTCGAAGAGGCTTGATGAGCAGATGCACGATAACAACGCTAGTGCAACAATAGCGACGGGTCGCTTGAAGCGATTCATATAAAGCACCTTTAATAGGACGTGAAAGTGGAGCGTGAAACTCTTGGTTATTGGAATCCAAGGCTTACAGCGGGGCAATCGCAGGGCGCGAAAACACCTCTGACAAGCAATGATTCTTGGAAATCCCAGGTGAAGCCTTAATCCAACGAAGCGGGAGGGGCGGGGAAGAGCCCTCGCTCGTCCACCCGTGTCGATCCGTCCTCAGCCCATGATTCCGCATCTGCGGTTAATACATGAAGCATTTGTTCGATACAAGACCGGTAGGATTCGATTCCTTGATCGTCCAGGCCGCGTGGAATAGTGATTTTCGGGCCAAGCACCAATCGGACCCGTGAACTAAGGCGAGGAATCGCAAGGCGATCCCAAGACTTCGCTCGGTACGGACGATGGAACCCCATGCCGACCGGAACGATAGGCATGCGAAGCATCGAGCTGAGTTGAATGCAACCCTGGCTCACGACTCGTCGTGGGCCTTTAGGCCCATCGGGTACAACAACCAAACTTGAGTCCCGATACTCTTTGCGAAATCGAAGGATCGCTTTGATCCCACCTTTAGTCGAAGAACCGCGAACGGTTCGAAATCCAAAATCTTCTGCAACCCAGCCCAACCAGTTCGCATCGCGATGCTCACTGACCAGAAGCGTCATTCCCGATCCACGCCGCACAGCAGTAGGGAGCAAGATGTATTCGTGCCAGTGGACATAAAGCACAGGTTCGGTGTAGGCGCTCGATGATACATCAGCACTGTAATCATACCCCGAGAAACGAGAATCCATCGTATCCATCCAGGCCTTCAAGCCGCGTCCTAATAAATAGGCCGCAGCACGCATGCCATAGTTGGAAACTTGTTTCTTCACGTCCTTCGCAAATCCCTCCATCGATTCCTTTGCTCCCTATCTCCTTTTCCCCGTGTTCCCCAATCGCTATCCGAATTATCACTTATTCGTCGAAAGCGACCGCAACGCGTCCTTTGAATACCTCGACTGCCGGACCAGTCATGAATACGTGATTCGTACTTTCATCCCATCGAAGAGTCAAATCTCCGCCGGTAAGGTGGTTCAAAATCGTCCGGTCTGTTCGCTCGGTCAATACTCCCGCGACACAGACAGCACTAGCGCCGGTCCCACAAGCCCAAGTCTCTCCAGATCCACGCTCCCACGTCCTTTGACGCACTTCGCCGGATCCGAGTATCTCAACAAACTCCACATTGGTCCTTTTCGGGAACCTGTCATCGTTCTCAATCAACGGACCAATTCCTAGTACCAACTCATCCGTCGCTTCAGGAACGAATATGACACAATGAGGATTTCCCATCGATACGCAGGTTGCGAAAAGAGTATGGCCGCGATATTCGAGTTTGTGGTTGATGACCCTCTCATCGGGGTTCGCAAGGGTAGTAGGAATTAGCTTTGCGAGCAGTCTTGGTTCGCCCATATCAACGGTAACTGAGTCAACCTTGCCGTTTTTTACCGTAAGATCCAGATCAAGTACTCCGGCTCCCGTTTCGATTTTTAGAGATGGCTTCTGGGCAATACCAGAATCATAGACATACTTCGCAACACAACGGATCCCGTTGCCACACATCTCGGACTCGCTGCCGTCGGCGTTGAACATGCGCATACGAGCATCACCAAGCTCTGACGGCAAAATGAAAATCACACCGTCCCCGCCGATGCCAAATCGACGATGGGAGAGTTCCACAGCAAGTCGCTCAAAGTCACTCGGTAGCTTCTGGGTAAACCCATCGATGTAAACGTAATCGTTTCCCGCACCGTGCATTTTGGTGAAGTGAATTTCTTTCATGAAGCATCCCATAGAGGTTGTGGTAAATGGAGGTTGGAATGCCTGAGCATTCCAATGGGCAAACATCGGATCATCCTTGGGAATTGCGTCAAAAACCGCAATACCGACCCAAGCTTATTATGCCCGGAAGGGATAAAACACGAAACGCCACTGGCAACCAGTGGCGTTTCGTGTTTTGTTGAGTTGTGGTCCAAGCTATCGGAACCTAGGAAACAACTTCCTTGATCTTCTGCAAGAAGTGGTCGTTGCCGTCTTTGCTAAGCTCTTTCGCATGCTTTTCCGCTTTTTTCACGTCGGTGTATTCGAACACAGCGACTCGCTTCAGGTGCTGATTGAACACTCCCCAATAAAGCTTTACTCGGGGTTCGGCTGCAGGCTTGCGAGTTCGCTTAGGCTTTACGACTTCTGCTACTGCCTCTTCGCTGGCTACTTCCGTGTCGGCCTTCTTCGTTGGTTTCTTAGCTTTTGTAACGCTTGCCATAAAAAGGCTCCATAAAAATAATGAAGAAAGCTACCGCCCGACGCTTGTCAAGCCCAGGGCGAGCGTGTTGACTGCCCCCTATTATACCCAAACCAGCGTTGTTCGACACGCTTTATTGGGAACTTGTTAAGGGAATCCCCACCCCAGCCCCCACTCGTAGGGGTGCCCAGCCTGAATATCCTGCACTTCCTAGCGAATTCGCCTCAATTTACTTCCATTTTCCACCCAAAGCGGTGATTACGGAATTGAAATTATGGGTCATCATTCCTAGGTAAGTTTCCGCACCGGAGCCAGCCGGTCCCAAAGCATCGGAATAAAGCTCACTGCCGATTAACAGTTCAACGCCGCGAGCCCTCGCGCCTGCAATCAGCGCATCGATCAACTTCCCTCCCACACTAGATTCCTTGAAGACCGCAGGAATCCGCCGAGAGACGATGGTATCGATCAATTCCGGAATGCGTTGCAAACCTGCTTCCGAGGCAGTAGAAATGCCTTGCACTCCCTCCACCCGCAGTCCGTAACGGCGGCCGAAATACTGGAAGGCATCATGGGAGGAAATAAGCACTCGCTGCGATTCGGGAATCGTCTTTACCGCTTCAATAGCTTTCTGGTCGAGCTTCGTTAATCGCTCCCGCAGATCTTCAAATTTCGTCTCGATCTGACCGGCTAGGTCCGGCAAGAGCTTCATCAATGCCTGCGAGATCGACTCAACGCATCGTGCCCACAGGGAAACATCCATCCAAATATGTGGGTCGTGCGCATCAGTACCCGGTTCACCAAGCAATTCATCTTCACGCAGCGCGTCGGACATCGCGAAGCTTGTTTGTCGACTTGATGAGGTGGATGAGCCCCGCCTGCCATTCGAGCGGGTGAGCACATCCCCCATCCGTCCCTCTAAATGCAATCCGTTGTGAAAGACAGCGTCGGATTGGACGATTGCAACGATATCGTCTCGAATCGGTTTATATAAATGGGGATCCACACCAGCTTGAATCAGTTGAACGATCTCGACGCTCCCCCCACAGAGCTCCCGTAGCATATCGCCGATCATCCCTGTCGTTGCTACCACTTTGAATTTGCTCTGCCCCCCTACCCCGTCGCTGCGAGACTCGCGGACGCAGCCTACATGGCAAGCCATAATCGAAAGCCCAGCGAAGCTTGAGAAAGAATCAAGAAACAAACGCCGAGTTATCCCTCGAGGTACGCGTGGCTTTGCGTGCGTCAATGCGTTAGAGATCTTTGACTGTCTCTTGGGCCGCTGGTGAGATTCAACCTGGGAATGGATATCTCTCACAGCAAAGAATTCCAATCGGATAATCCAATGGGCTCTTTCGAAGCGAAAGGCTCTCCGTATCTCACACCAATAGCACGTCCCCAAGTGGCTGCTTGCTCTCGGAGAACTTCTACCCAAGAAGGATCCAAATGTTCTTTTCCTTCCACAAATTGGCTATGGTAAGCAGCAACGGAATCCGCCTTCGTTTGCCAATAAGGGGTGATATCCTGAATCCAAGCGGGCTGAGGGATTAGCTTTAGATGGATGCAGTAGTAATAAAAAATGCGTTGAGGGTGGAATGGCTCTCCTGGCAAGTCGCATTTGGTGAGCTTGCTCCAAAACCGCGCGGCTTCGATAAGTTCCGTAGCAGCTGTATGATCGGGATGCGCATCGACCCAATAAGGGGCAAAGATCCAACGCGGTCGTGTAAGCCGAAAAATCCCGGCAATCTTCGCACGGTTCTCAAGTGTTGCTTCCAAGAAGCGGTTGGGTAATCCAAGGTTGTATCGCCATGTGATCTTCAGAATCGCCGATGCCTTGGCTGTTTCCGATCTCCGCTTTTCAACACTGCCGAGCGGTGTGGGTTCTCCGCTTGTTAAATCGAGGATCCCAACTCGATAATTCTTTTCAATCATCGCCGCAATCGTCCCACCCATTCCCAACTCCGCGTCGTCGGGATGAGGTGCCACCACCAACGCATCAAGTGGTTCATCGCAGGCTGGAAGATCTGGGTACGAATGAAATAGCGAGGCAAGCATAAGGAGTTAACCTTGAGTCGCAATAAGATGTTTATCGATCAATCGAAGAATCCCTTGAGCGACCAATGGCTTCGGGCCATGAAACTGATCAAGGACTTTGCCACCCCTGGAGATAACCTCGACGTTGTTCTCGTCCGAGTTCATCGCATCCGCCCGATTCGAGACGATCATATCACACGACTTGCGACTGAGTTTTACGATCGCGCGAAACCGAACATCTTCTGTCTCTAATGCGAAAGCGACAACCCATTGCTTGGGAAGCTTGTTCGCGGCCATACATGCAACAATATCGGGAGTCTCAAGCAAGTTTAACGTTAAGCCATTCCCCGTTTTTTGAAGCTTGCTCGTCTCCACTTGCTTTGGCATGTAATCGCAAGGAGCGGCAGCACCAATGAGCCCATCTGCTTGTGTGAATTCAAGCTTCGTAGCCTCAAGCATCTCTTCGGTGGTAGTCACATGGACTATCTTTGCTGCTTGAGGATACTCAACGGAGACTGGTCCGGTGACGATCGTGACGCGATGTCCCAAATCCAAAGCCGCTTGAGCTAACGATGCCCCCATTTTCCCGCTCGAAGCATTCGTCAGGTAACGAACCGGATCAAGGTATTGTCGGGTTGGGCCCGAAGTGATGACGATATGGGCCAAGGTTGGTTCACTCCAAAAAAGGCTTGCACGCTTCAATGATGGACTGCGGTTCGGACATTCGCCCTGGGCCAATGCGTCGGCAAGACAACCAGCCGTTTTCGGGGCCGACGATATGCACTCCGTCGGCGCGAAGTTGTTCGACATTGCGAACTACAGCTGGCTTCTCCCACATCGGACCACTCATCGCTGGAGCCATCACTACGGGACACTCAAGATTGAGATACAAGGTCGTAAGAAGATCATTTGCTAGTCCCAACGCACATCCTGCGATCACTCGCGCGGTTGCTGGAGCTAAGATGAACAAATCACACTCGACAGCCAATTCGATGTGCGGCCCGAGCGGAAAGCGAGGATCAAAAGGGTCGATCACAGGTGCTTTGCCCGTAAGGGCCGCAAAGGTTGCTGGGCCGACAAATTTCGTGGCGCCTTGCGAAAGTACCACACTGACATCATGCCCATCTTGGACCAGCTTGCTTACAAGCATCGCCGACTTGTAAGCAGCTATACCGCCAGCTATCCCGATAACAAGCTTCTTGCTGCACCTAGAAGGATTGGTATTACTGCTTGCCATCGCTCGTCCCGATTCCGGCCGCAGTTAGCCCCAAGTAATTTACTTGTAAATCACTTGGGCTCTCGGCTCAAACTTCGTTACAGACCACCAGCTTGGTTACAGATCACCGGCCCCATTACAGATCACCGGCATCAAGATCCAGCAAATCACCCTGTTCGGCCAATTCACCGTTCATCTTCAACTCGCCGTTGGTTGTCAAATAGATCTTGTCTTGCAGGATCTCTTGAATCACGATCTCCATTTTGTCTTCGGAGTTCATGTCGACCAATGGTCTGCCACCACGATTGAGCTGCACCAATCGCTTTTGAATCAATGTCGAAAGCTTAAATCGTCCACCAACCTTGTTGACAATCGCTTCTTCTTTGAGCTCTTCGAGCATGCGAACCTCTCTTGTTCCAACCTAAAGTTTTCCGAACCGAACAACAAACTGGACTCAGCTTGCAATCCGCGTGTCATACCGGCACAACAATCGACAAATTTCCGTGACCGAAGCATCCACGCTGTGGTTGATGACTCGGTGACGGTATTTATGCATCAATCCCATTTCTTCGCGGGCAACTTCCAATCGCCTTTGAATCACCTCTTCGGTTTCCGTTCCGCGTGAACGAAGCCTGTTTTCGAGGGTTTCCATCGACCCCGCGTCTATAAAAATCGTAATCGCTTCGGGATCGTAGTCGAGGACGCTCAATGCCCCTTGGACATCGATTTCTAAGATTACCCATTTTCCCTCGCGAAGACCAGTCGAAACGCTCTGCCGCAACGTCCCGTACCAATATCCCCGCCCGAAAACCTCTTTGCTCTCAAGGAATTCTCCCCGAGATCGTTTGGTCCGGAACTCTTCATCGGTCAAAAACCAGTACTCGCGACCGTGAATCTCACCGGGACGCGGTGGCCGCGTCGTGGCCGATACGCTCAACGTCAAGGGTAATGGGCAAGTGTTGAGCAATTGGGCTAAAACGGTGGTTTTCCCCGAGCCAGAGGGCCCCGAAACTACGATGAGCTTGCCCGGCTGATCTTCCGCCGCTTCCCCCGTTAAATCGGTGGTTCCAAGGGTGGAGTTATTCGACATTCTGCACCAACTCTCTCATCTGCTCGACGGACGTCTTGATGCTCACCACATAATGGGCAATGGTCGCATCATTTGCTTTCGCTCCAATGGTGTTGGTCTCGCGAAAAATTTCTTGAATCAAAAAGTCTAACCGTCGCCCCTGTGATTCCGCTCCATCGAGGGCTTCTTCGAACCGATCAAGGTGACTGCTAAGTCGTACCAATTCTTCACGCACATCGCATCGGTCGGAAAACTGAAGAACTTCTCGGAGAATATCCAACTCATCGGCGGAATGTCCAAGATCATTCAAAGCCGTTCGAACCCGAGTTTCCAGTCGTTTGCGATATTCGGCGATCACCTCGGGTGCTCGCGTTTCGATCTGACCTCGCAATTCTCGCACTGAACGGACTAGCTCACCAAGCTGCCGTCCCATTGCGCTCCCTTCCGTCTGCCTCATTCTGTTCAGATCAAGAAGGGCAGCGGTGAGCGTTTTGAGGGTCAGATCGGACAAAGCACCATCATCCGCCATATTGCCTGGTACCAATACCCCGGGCAAATTCAGGACGGAACCAAGTTCCAACGTGAGTAGTTGCCCCGTCTTCCTTACCGCTTCGATGGTTTGACTGAGATAGTGTTGCAACAAATCCGTGTTGATCGCTGCGGTTTGTGATTGGCCTGTTCCCGCATAGCGAACAAACACATGCACCGAACCCCGTTTGAGGTGCTCTCGCACCAAATTTTCCATCGCCAGCTCGAACGGACTCAAAGGTTCCGTAAGTTTAAACGTAACCTTGAGGAAACGGTTGTTTACCGACCTAACTTCCGCTTCGATCTCCATCCCGTCCACCGCCAACTTCGCCCGGCCTTGGCCTGTCATGCTGTAAATCATGAGCGTTTACCTAAAGCCCAACAAAACGAACGAGGTTTTCAAGATCAGGCGAGGCTACAGTGAAGGAGTAAAGATTACTCTGGGGATTTCGGTTCCGTTGCCGGAGGAGTTGCCGGTTCAGCAGCAGGAGCTGCGGCTGGTTCTGCAGCGGGTGCAGCAGGTGCTGTTGCTGGTTCCGCAGAAGGAGCCACTGGAGTGTCTGTAGCTGACGGAGTGTCTGTAGCTGCGGGTGGAACGACAGCCGGGACCGATGGGGTCGCAGTAGCTGGCGTGCTGGGTACAGGATTGGTTGGCAAATTCAAAGCATCCAGTCCTGGAACCGCGCCGCCGAGGCCTTCGGGCGATCCAAGCCCACCAGAAGCACCGCTTCCACCCATCGAACTGGCCGATGTGTCCGCTTGGATATCCAAACCTTTTTCCTTGTAAAACCGAGCTGCGGCAGCACAAGTAAAGATCCAAAGAAGTACTAGAACCGCAGTGATTCGAGTGAAAAGGTCACCTGCCTTAACGCCGAAAGCGCTTTGGCCACCGAGTCCACCGAGAGCTCCGGTCAACCCGCCACCCCTTCCTCGTTGCAACAAAATGATGGCGACGATGAAAAAGGAAAGCAAAAACAACAGTGAACCAAAGATGTACTGAGACAAAGCACCAAGAGGGAACAACACAGTTCTACTTCTCCAAACGAACTCCGAGTTCATGAAGCCTTACCCTTTGGAAGCGATACGGATCGCTGGGAAGGCACCTTTTCGTCGGCGGGAAAACAATCAAATTCAAGTCTTCGATCGGCACAACGTCCGGGCCGAAGTGCAAGACTATACTGGAATTTCAGGATTTTGTTGAGTGCAACCCACGGCAGACCCCAGGGTTCTTGAAGAATTTCTTCCCCAATCCTTCTCCCTCCCCTGATTCCTATCATTTTATCATGTGCCATCGTGTCGCACCTAAATCCCAAGGTTGTTGACACTCGTGAGGCCTTTGCTACCCTTACAAGCCTACTATTTTGTGCAAAGCGCCTAACCGGCAGGCTTTGCCAGATCTAAGAACCTTCGGGGCATCGAAACATCCGTTCGGTAACCTTTTGATTCCCGGGTTTTTGACGGTTCGGTCCGTTGAAGCGGTCCATTCCGATGAAAACGCTGAAAACGAAGAAGTCGTTTAGATTTGGCGGTTTGCGGCGAATCGAGATCCATGTTGTTTGGGTTGTGCATCAGCGGTGTTTTGCGTGGATCCCTCTTTTTCGTTCCTACGGGAGGATTGTTCAATGAGTCAGTTGCGTAAAGTCGTTTTGGCTGCTGTTGCGTTTCTAGCAGCAGGTTTCGGTTCCGTTGCAATGGCAGGTTGCGGTGGTGATGTCGGTGGTTCGAGCTGCGGCGGTCGCAGCGGCTTGCTCAGCAAGTTGCACGGTCGCAAAGATGCTTGCAGCGGCGCTTCGGCAAAAAGCTGCGGCGGTGGACTGTTGAGCAAATTGCACGCAAAGCGCGGCGCAAAGTGCTCGGGTGCCGCAGCTAGCTGCAGCGCTCCTGCCCCAGCTCCAGCTTGTGCTCCAGCACCAGTTGCAAGCGATTGCGGCGCATGTGGTTCGTCGGTTGCCAGCGAAGGCGTTGTCTATGAATCCGGAGCTGTCTACAGCTCTCCAGCGGCTGCACCATGTGTAAACTGTGCTTCGACCGTTGATGCCGGTGCCGTGACTACTTCCTCGTCCGTACCGCCAGCCCCAATTGCACCAGCAGTTGCTCCAGCAGCGGCTCCAGTTGCTCCAGCAGCAGCTCCAGTTGCTCCAGCAGCAGCTCCAGTTGCTCCAGCA
>JBJONT010000038.1:0-7406 GCA_046051705.1 Planctomycetota bacterium
CGCATCCCGGCTTGCTGTTGACTGACCTATTGCAGATCTGCTGTTTGATTGTCCTGTTGACGAGGGGGGCGTTGCACCTGTGACTCCGACACCGCGTTCGTAGCGACTCCACCAAGCGTCCGCGTCTTGGATCGTCCACTGATCGCTCGCAGCGATACGATGCAGGAGATTCGCCAAGTCGCGTGCTGTCTGCGGTCGCTTCGCTCGGTTCTTTTCCAAGCAAGCCATAATCGCGTATTCGAGATCCTCAGATACGCTTCGGCCACTTCGCACCGATGGGCTCACCGGAATCGCATCGACATGTTGCTGGCATAGATCCCCAAATGAAGTAGCTTGAAAAACCGGTGCTCCGGTCAATAAGAAATATCCAACCGCTCCGACCGCATACAAGTCGCTTCGCGCGTCGACCAAATCAGGGGTCTGAATCGATTCTGGGGACATATACAAAGGGGTGCCGGCCATCCCTTCACTCCCCTTCCCTCGCTTGGCTTCATCTACTGCACGCACCAAGCCGAAATCAAGTAACTTGACAAAGTCTGGTACACCACCGCGTCGATTGAGCATGACGTTCGCCGGTTTGATATCTCTGTGCACCAACCCCATCGAATGGGCTTCGAATAACGAACTGCAAAGCTGGTCCAAGATCTTCGCAACTCGGCCATCGCTTAGCGGCCCAAAACGATCTACTAGATCCTGTAGATTGATCCCATCGAGATACTCCATGGCATAGTAGAACACCCCTTCAGGGGTTCGCCCATAATCGTAAATGGCGATGGTATGTGGGTTATTCAAATTACAAGTAATCTGGACTTCTTGCTCGAACCGGCTGATTGATGTCTCATTGACTCGCTCGACGTTTAGTAACTTGATGGCGCTTTGGCGACGCAACATGGAGTGATGTCCACGATAAACCGTACCCATCGCACCTTCACCGAGTTTTTCTTCCAATCGGTATTGCCCAAGCTGCTTTGCTTCCACCGCCGCTTGTCTTGCTTCTTTCTGAAGCCGGGTCACAATCAAGGTGAAGATGAAGATCGCGAGAGCGCTTAAGCTCAACAACCCAAACATCGTGTAAAAAGCGCGACGCAAGATATTCAGTGGTTCGAACGCTTCGTCGTAGTCGATCTCGGTTATCAATCCGAAGTCATAATTCTCTAGCCAAGTCCAAACGCCGACCACGGGGACTCCACGATAATCCCTATACCCAGTGATATTGATCCCATCCTTCTTTTCCATCAAGGCTGCGGCTGCCTTCGTATATCCCAATTCCCCACGACGCAGCTTCGGCCGATACCCCCGCGTCATATCTCCACCCGGGTCTCGCAGTTGGACTTGTAGAATCGATTCTGTTCCTTCTCGATCTTGCAAAATCCCAAGCAGAATCAATGCATCATCAAAACGGCTGTTCGATACCATGAGCCCATCTCGGTCGACAGCATAAGTCTCGCCCGACCGACCAATTCTTCCGAGTTGGACTAGGCGTGTGAACTCTCGTTCCGGACGAATTCGCAACGATAGTGCCGCGATGACTTGCAAGTCCCCGTTGTAAACGGGCACACTGACAAACATCGTTGGAACACCGCTGTGCATTTGCCCAAGCTTGTCACTCAAGGGTACGATGCTTGCGAAGGGGGCGGTGACGATATTTCGATTGTCGAATACTTTTCCTAAGTCTTCCTCCCACTCTTCTACTTTTTGTCCGAGCAGCATTGCATGGTTCGAAGCAATCACTTGATGCTTCGCATCGGTAATCATGTATCCTACAAATTCATAGTTCGCTAAAGTCGGCGCGACAATCTGCGATATTTCATCCTGCAACTGCAATACGTTTCCCGCTGTCTCCACTCCCGCAACTTGCCCATTACCGACGGCCCCCTTACCAACTTGTACCGATACAAGTTTCTCAACATGCTCTCGGAAGCTTGAATTGTTGGCCAAAGTTTTGGCACTTGTCTCTTGCTGCGAGAGCCATTTGAGCACCATCGCCTTCTCTACATCGAGCAACGTCGTAAGCTGCGATTGAAGATTCGACTCCATCGTCAGTCGAATGCTGCGAGTTATCAAATAACCAATCAGCGACAACAAAAACACTGCTAGGATCGGCCATAGCCACAACTGTCGCCGAAGAATTACTCCAGTTCGCTGAATGCGATTGCCCATCGTGGTCTTCGCAAACGTCATGTGCGCACCGCGAGCATCCCGCCCCGAGCGACCTTCCTTCCACCACTGATATATCCAATTCCACATGAGATAGGTCTCAATCGTTACGATCGCTACAACACGGCTAATCCGCAAAACCCCAACTACATAGAAAAGATGCGTGAAATCGCATAATCCATGCATTGCGGAAACTCTACGCTGCTACCCTAGTTCACAGATTATGAACCGCGAAGCGTCCGAAGAAAAAGTTTCCCTAAAAAATCAACTTAGTGGCCAGGAATTGCCAACAAACGCTTCGATTCCTCGACCAGGAAATCAATATTCATGAATGGCTCGTACCCAATGTCCTGCCAACGAACACGCCCTTGCGCATCGACCAAAATCGTCCCGTGCAACGGTTGACCTTCAAAGTCATCGAAACAGCGATAGCTCTTGAAAACATCTAAATCGCTATTTCCAAGCAACCGCATCTCCATCTTCCCCTCGTAACGCTGCAAACCCTCAGCAAGCGTTTGAGAGTCTTCCGTACTGATCCCAATAACCTCCACACCCAGCTTCTGAAAAGCCTCCACTTTTGGAGAAAGCTCCTGCAATTGCTCCGCACAATGCAAACATCCGAACCCAAGATAAAACACCAATAAATGCGGTTTGCCCCTTAAGCTCGATGATGAAGTAACCTCTGGGCGAGCCGCTTGAAGATTCGCTAGTCCCTCAGGCATCGGAAGGCTCCACGATGGTGCCGTTGAAGGACTCCATCGAACGGGCCCCAAGGTATCTAGATCAGGCCTGTCTCCTAAGTCTTTCACCTTTTGCTCCCCAGATTCCCAAGCCAAATCAGGGAACAATCGCATCGATAGCTCTTTGGCTTCTCGTACCCAATTAAAATCCGGTTCGGCACCCCAAGCGAGTTTCGCACAGCGCTCGAAAGCCCGCTTGCGGTCTTCTTTCCATTGTTCAAGCTCTTTGCGTTGCGAGTCGTTCAAGTCGCCGCGCGCTTCCCAAGCTTCGATTGCTCGGTGTGCGATGTTTGCAAAATGGATCGATGGTACGAGTTCTCCTTCGGCTCCATTAAAAGCATCCTTGGACTTGCGCACCGCCAAAGCATGTTCGCCAGCGGCTTGAGTCCACCGAATCTTTTGCCACAAATCAACTTGATCGCGAACTTGATTGGCCCTGCGGACCGCTTGGCGATACTCGCCACGAGCTCCATGTGCATGGGACTCCAAAGCTGCTACGTATCCAGCAAGTCGATAAGCTCGGTATCGTTTCTCATGCAGTTCTTTCGCTGCATCGCGCTCTTGCGATGGCTTGTCTTTCCACTTCTCTTCATCAAACTCTTTGGTGACTCGTTCAACAAATGGTAAGTCTTGCTCCTCACCCCAGAAGTCCTTATCGGGTGCCGTCGGATCGGGCACCGAAGGAGGACGCCGTCGTGTTTTTAAAACTTCTTCCGTGGGCGTTATGCCGTCAGTTGAAGAAGCGATCAGCAAGCCGCGTCGCACTTCACGCATCGAATCGAGGATCTTTTGCCCCTCTTCGACTTGCCCTAACTCAAAGGCAGATATTCCTTTGAGCATCAAGGCTTCATCGGCAGATGGTGAACCGGCGTCTGATAGAGAACCGGGGAGTCCAGCCAGATAGGGAGAGTCAGCCAAGGTTTTCGCAACGTCCCACATTCGAAAAGTCTTTAGTACCGTGAAGATTCGTTGGCGGCCTAAGCTCGCGCTGCCGCTTCCGCCGAACACGTTGTACTTCGGGTGCCGAGGGAGCTCGATCATGTTCTTTGCAAGTGCTAATGCTGCATTCGGACGGCCCACATGTATCCAGTTGCGAATCAACCATTCATTGTTGTGCGCATAATTGTGAATCTGATCCGGCATAATTCGATCACGCATCATGTGGGCGTGATCTACTCGAGCCGAAGCTTCTTGTTGCCAAGCTGCATCGACATATCGATGCAATCGAGAGTAAGTGTGTCCGGGCATATGCCACATATGAGCAATCCCCGGTGCACTAGGACCGCACTGAGCAGCCGCGATAATCGCTAAATCCTCTTTGCGATAGTCCCACAAGTGAATGCGAAAATGATGTGCAGGATGGCGAGGATTGCGACGGAAGATATCTGTTAGCAGCGCATCGAGCGCCGAGTAACTCTGAATCTCAATGCCCTGACCTTGGTTTTGCCAATACTGAAGGACCAGCATTGCTTTGATTTCGATATCTTCGGGATTGTCTTGCGCGATCTCTTCAAGGTCTCGAACGTAGTTCTTCAATCGCTCTTTGCGTTTGTCCCGTATCTCATCGGTAACGCTCCCTCGCTTCTTCTTGCTCGCGACACTCTTGTTGCTCGCGTTGCTCTTCTTGCTGGCGTCGCTATTCTTGCTATCGGCCTTCTTCTCGCTTTCGACCTGCTTCTTACCTTCGCCTTGGTCTTCCTTCGGCGATTTCTCTTCTTTGGGTTCGGGGGGCTGAGGCCAGTCTTTGACTCGGCGACTCCAAGCTTCTATCAAGCGACGCTCGATCGCATTTGACTTGTCGATCCTCTTGATCGCTTGCTCGATAAACCCGGCCGAGCGTTCGGGGTTCTCTGCGTTGGCCCGTGCCATTCCCCAATAGAAAATCGCTCGATCAGGATCGATCGAAGCCGCTTGGCGAAAGGATCGTTCGGCTTCGAAATACCAAAATCCGTGAAGTTGTCCGATGCCTTGGTCGAAAAACCGCTGCGCCATCGAACTGGTGGTCGAGGTTTTCCAATGAACATTCCCCATCCCTTGCATCAAATAGGCAGCTTGCCGAGGGCCTTCATTGAATGCTTCAGCATGGAACGAGTGCCCCGGCTTCGAAGCGTCCGACTTTTCCTGCCCACTGCTATCTTTCTCATCACCGAAAACCGTGCTGCTGCGAGCATCGACGAGTGTTGCTAGGAGCAAAAGCCCAAAGAG
The DNA here is from genome assembly GCA_046051705.1 of Planctomycetota bacterium. Lineage (GTDB taxonomy): Bacteria > Planctomycetota > Planctomycetia > Pirellulales > Pirellulaceae > JBKCUI01. The sequence goes on from JBJONT010000038.1 coordinate 5,103, forward strand.
TGCATACACATGGAGTGAAATTACAGCGCAGGGAATATGGAGAACCACGAACCGCAAGAGAGCAAAACGGGATTGCATGGATCGGATATTCAAGTGTGCGAGGCAGGAAACGAGACAGAAAGTTCACCTACCGCTTGATATTGAGCGACAGGGGGAGAGTTATCACCTGCGATTATAGTTCGTTTTTCACAAAACGACGAATAAAAAATGCGTGCCCTGAAAAACGCTTGCGAAAACATCCCGTTGAGATTCGAGAATCAGTGTCCCAAGCAAACGACGGATCATAGCTAATGATGCGTAAAGGCTATTGGGAGACTACTTGATCGTATGCAGAGCTTTTCGCGGAGGAGAAACGTTGGTCGAGCGTCCAAGGATTTCGCGAAGGATTCTCTGTTCGAGCTCGGTGTCGTTTTCTTGTCGGATCCATCCGAGCGTGATTGGTTGACCGGCTAGAGCTGGATCGACACGGACGATAGAGTCGTCGTGTCGCGCGATCGCCGAACCTTCGGACGAATATTGGGAGCGATTGACATCTTCTAGCTCCTTGAGGACTTCAACACCGACAGAGAATCCTTGTTCGACTGGAATTACGCGAACAAAGCAGGTGCGTCGCATTGTTTGTAAAGTGCTTTGCAATCGTTGGTAACCATAAGCTGTGTCTTTACGCCAAGGTTCAAGCAGCGTTGCGCCGATTTCGGGGTAGGTTTCCAGTCGTCCCTCAACCCACTGTAAGGCGTCCCGCGCAGCGCGTTGTTCACTTTTGATCCTGAAATAATCTTCGACGGTGTCGACAACTTGATTCCAAAGGAACTCGCTATCGGAAGCGCTTACCGTAATGGGATTCGAAAGTTGCGTTTGTTTATTCAAAGGGAGCGAAGGAATAAGACTTTGCGCTTGCTTGATGTACGAGCATCCGCTGACCGTGGAGGTCCCCAGTATCGCACAATAACCGATGAATAAACGTCTAGAGAGATGTGTCACGACTTCGGGGCAGGTGCCGCACTCCCTTTTGCAGCCATTGGCTTCGTAACGCCCGTCGGGTTGATGTCTTTGAGGGACTTGCCAAGCCGTTTTCGAGGGCCGTTAGTTAGAACTGGCTCACCCGTTTCATTGGCTTCTGGTGATTTTTGGACGACACGCCGAGCGCGGCTAGAACTTGCCGATCCATCGGTCGCGGCAAGAGCGGCGGCTACGTTCGGATGCAGTCCTTCGCTCGGATCGTGATTTCCTAAGACTTCCATCGCGTCGCTGACACCCAAAAGTACGGACTGCTTGACCCCTTCGCGAATCCATCCGAACAACCCCGTATGGTTTACCATGATTCGAAATTCCCTTTTTCAATTCGCGACAACCGACTTGATCTTTCGGCATGCTGACCGCACACCGTTCATCGCTGACGGTAACAAATCCGCCACTTCGGGTTCTAGCCCAGTCCGCACCAAAAAACTTAGCCAGCATTCCTCCCGGCCGCTTCTTGATCTTTTCAGCGGTTTTGCAGCACTACTTTCCCTGGTTTTTGTCCTTGTAAACCTGGGTTTGCTAGGAAAAGCCCGGTTTGCCGAAACCAAGCATTTGAACACTTGTCAAATTCACCCCAAAGCCCAACAATACGCCCGAGCCATACTGCCCTGATGGCTATCAATCAACGCGACTCTCGCAAACAAATAAATCGATGCATCCGCGTTTCTCGGCTTTATCAGCCTGGTTTGGGGTTTTGCTCGCCTCGACCCGCCCGTTAGCTTTTTCGTTCCCAAAAATAAGCTTTACGCCGACGCGTTGGCTGTATTTGCTGATCATCATGGCATTGGTTCCCACCCAAGGGAAAGCGGGCTCCATCATTGCATGGGGGCTCGATTCCGCTGGCCAAGTCAGCAATGTTCCAAGTGAAGCTCGTTTTAAAACCATGGCTGCAGGACTCTATAACGCCTACGCCTTGGACGATCACGGGTACTTGGCAGTATGGGGTTGGGATTCTCTTGGACAAGTCCGTAATCGCCCTTCCCAATCGGGCTTCACTTCGGTAACGGCTGGAGCTTTGCACGCTTACGCTTTACAAACGAACGGTTCAGTCGTCGCTTGGGGGGATAACTACTTCCGTCAAGTCAGCGACACTCCGACTGGTACTGGATTCCAAGCTGTGTCGGCTGGTTCCTACCACGGCTATGCATTGGATTCACTCGGTGCCATCCGGGCTTGGGGATACGACCTTGGTGATGCGGTATCAGACGCTCCGACGGGCTATGGTTACACCGCGATCGCCTCAGGCGCATACCACGGATATGCACTGCGTTCCGACGGTAGCAT
>JBJONT010000039.1:0-16608 GCA_046051705.1 Planctomycetota bacterium
TCGGCAAAACGCAACCGAATCGAACCAGGTTGTAAAAAACGCAGAGTCCTGCGGTGTAGCTTGAAATTTAATCATTTCCTGAGCAAACGGTTCGCGATTGAAGCGAAGTATCTCCTCGAAAGTGATTTCGCGATCCAGGACGGCGAAAGGGGTTTTGATTTCCGCGACATACTGCGTTTCATCTTGTTGCCGGTCTGGGTCCAACAAATCGGTCGAACCCAACTGATACTTCCCGGGCGGGAAAACAACAAACGTGTACGAAAATCGCTTCTTTGTTCCTAGGGCACCCTTTTCATCAAGACCTGGAAGATCAATTGCAAGCTGAAACCATTGGCGATCAAGGGCATAAGGGATCGTTGTCGATTCAAAGCTTTCGACGATGTATTGCTTGGACCATGAAATCAACAGCCACCTAGTGATGCCGTGTATCTTGGACTCGGGATGCCGTTGGTAAAGCTCCGAGACGCGGTCCACCAATCGACGTTTTTGAACATCTGGGAACTCATCGAGCGAATATTCACCCAAGAGAGAGAGGCACGCGTACAGAGCGTTTGTGTTGTCGTGGAAATAATTGCTTGCTTCTAGACATGCGAGGACTTGCGATCCAGTCACTCCTTCGGTTTTGGCCAAATGAACGAACTGCGACAAAGCTTCGGGAAAATCAGTGGTGTAGAACACGGGAGAGATTCTTGAGTTCTGGCCGAGCCGAATCAAAGATATTGCGGCCGTAGCAAGCCGCTTCCCCTTCCGTATGGTCTCACTCAGAGAAGAATCTGCTGAAAATGACGTATCCGCCACAATGGACGTCAATTGATTAAAGACCGCTTGGTTCGGTTCGTCGGCAATCAGAGGAAAGAGGATCATAAACTGGCTAGGATTCGATGATGCAATCAATTCAGCAATTCGCCCGCGATCGTCTTTCGCAAAGTCTTTCACAGCATTCGCAGCCGAGACATGGATTGCTGCATCCTGATTTGGATCCGAGAAATGAACTTCGATCGCCGGAAGCAATCGGCTGGAAATCGGCGCAAGTAATTTCCGAATAGCGGGTTGATCTTCTGCATTGGACTTCAAAAGCTCCTCGGCCAAAAACGCGTATTCCTTCTCAGTCCAATCTTGGGCCGTAGCGCCGTCGGGATGCTGAACAAGAAAGGTCGCAGCGCGTAATCGTCTTTGAGACTCCGCGGCGGGATTCTTGAACAAGGCCTTCATCTCCGGCCGCAAGGACTGTGCGTAAGGCCCCAGCACGTAGATCAGTGGGTTTAGGTAGACGACATCAGTGGAACCGAGAAACTCATTTTTCAATGACTCAACTCGACTAGGATCATGCTTCACAGCCAACATCTCAGCGTGGAGCCGTCCTTTTTTATCCGCAGGCTTACTGCTCTTCGAATCCGAATAAATAGGTTTGATGTACGCTTCGATTACCCCCGGAGTCCAAACGGGATCATTCACTAATTCCTGCATGTTTTCCGGTGCGATCGTAAAGACTTGTCGTACGCGCTGCTGGGCGCGGTCCTCTTGTTCTTGCCGCAACCAATTTTGCCGGAAGATCAAACCAAACGTCGACAAAGCGAAGAAATAAACAAAAAGGATTAGCGCTCGGTACCCGTGATGACGAGCCGAGGCAAGCATCATCTCGGACTGAGTGCTACTCCATGAAACCGCGGGCACATTGCTATAGATCGTGAAAGTCTCCGAGAGACTCGGAAGCTGCTTGTAATCCTTTTTCTCAGACCAATATCTAGCGCACTCGTCGAGTATCAATTCCGCTCTACCTTGCGAAGTTGATCGTTTGTTTCGAATCAACCATTCGCGAATCGAAGGAACCAGATAATCGTGAGAAAGCTGGTAGTGAGAACTATGGCACGATGCGGCATCTGGATCAACATGGCCAGCAGTCGACGCAGTGATCAGACGCAAGCGACGGTCGAGAATACTCAATAGGGATTCGAATTCCTCGGGACGAACCGCATATCCAGAAGCGTCAAGCAGCTCAGCTTTCGATTTAAAGACCCCTTTGATGTCCCGACCCTTTGGGGGCAGTAGCTGAGCGAGAACTTTCTGTGCAGCCTCCTCATGCTGCCGATATTCCGGCTTGGAGTACTTAGAACTAAATGCCTCGATGAGAAACACCAGCCCCACACCTTCGACTCCACCGATTTCGCTCAAAGCCTCCGGTGTCCAGTCTCGGGACTTCATCGTGTCCGCGAAAAGAGCAAGCTTGACTGGAACGACTTTTCCATCTTCACTCAACGCATCTACGGCTTGTGTCAGGAACCCAATATTCTCTTGAGTCCACTTGGCTTGATTTGACTCAAGCTTGCCAAAGGCGACACCAAACAGTCCAAGCACTTTTACTGCATGGCTTTTGCTGAACAGATCTACGAAATCACAGCTAACGCCATCGACCAAGGGAATCTCAAGCTCACGAAAGAAACGATTCAGCGGAATCCAAAAATCATCCCGAACCAAAAATAAGGCTTGAATATTGCGTCCATCACATTGGCGAATCGCCTCGGTAAAATCGTCGCTAAAAGAGCCAGCCGCATTATCTAGCCACTGCTCGAATTGATCGACTACGATCAATAGCTTATTGCTTCGGAGGAACTGCTCATGGTTTTGGCGTATTGTGCGAAATGCATCGCTCAAAGTATCAGATTGCAAGTTTGGAAATCGAGCACGCAATAAGCTCAGAAGCGACTGGTCGGTTCCCGTCGCAGTCGCTTCGCAAATCAAACAATGCACATGCCTTCCGAGCCGAGGGATAACGCCCGCGCGAATCAGCGATGATTTCCCCGACCCCGATGGCCCGTAAATCGCATGTGCCATCGGCAAATTCTCAGCTTGCGATGAAAACCTCGCGATCCATTTCCTCAAACTATCAGGGATGCCTTGTCGATCAAATGGGCCGGGCAAAAGTCGCAGAAAGAATTCTGAGTCGGCCCCATCAAAGGCACGCACCCCCTTGGGGATCACGTTGTCATAGAGTTCGACGGTGTCACTATGCGATGTATTGGATTCATGCACCGGGAATTCTGAAGAATGATTCTTCGCGGTACGAGTCAGTGCAATTGGGGTTCTTGAAGACCGATCGATTAAGTCATCGCTATTGGAGGATGTAAGCAACCACCTTAGGTCCTCCGCAAAATCCAACGCCACCGTGTATCGATCATTCGGCTTGCGAGCTAATGCACGCATACATATCCGTTCAAGCTCAACGTCGATTCCTGCATTGAACACGCGCGGCGTACGGACTTCGCCCGAAGAAACTTTTTCGATTAATTCTTCGATACTCTGATAACGAAAAGGGCCCCTGCCAGCTAACAACCGATAAAGGACCAAACCAAGGCTGTAGATATCGCTGCGATGGTCTACACGGTGAGACTCCCCTCGCAGTTGCTCGGGACTCATGTACTCAGGGGTTCCTACAAATTGTTTCCCATCACGCAAAAAAGCCTGCTCCTGCAACGCGATCCCAAAATCGGCCAAGTAAGCTCGCCCCTTCGAATCGATAAGAATATTCGCGGGCTTGACGTCTCGGTGAACCAAGCCTTGAGAATGCGCGTGATTCAGAGCGTCGGCAATTTCAGCAACAATTTCGACCGCATGCCGCTGACTGATTGCATGCCGCTGAATTCGCTCGTTTAAATCAGCTCCGTCGACGAACCGCGAAACAAAAAAGTAATCGCCTCGCTCGGTTCGACCTAAATCAAAAGCGGGGACAATGTTCGGATGATTCAATCCCGCCACCACTCGGGCTTCGTCCAAAAACGATTTCTGCGCAGACTCAGATATGCGCTCAGAACGAACTAACTTGATCGCAACCGGGCGATTCAACTCATCATCCCAAGCTCGGTAGACGGCCCCAAATCCACCGACCGCAAGAAGCTTCTCTACTCGGTAGCGTCCGAAGTAAGTTGGATGTTCGATCTCGGAAGCAGATGGACCGCGATCTGAGGGGGTATTCGGCCCGGAGCTCCCCACCGACTGCGTAGCGTCTTCGTCTTCATGCTTCTGATGTTCAGACATCGTTACAATCCAATCGAATTTGCTCCGGCAGGGCCTCTTAACATTCGCACTCTAGGATCAATTGATCAATCTTTGCCCTCTTGAGGTCCAAGGGTCCGAACCATCGGACTCGATGGTCGTGCAAGTTGCAGAATTGTACTCTCCGATTCCGTGCCAGGCATCCGATACGAGACGAGTCGACGTAAATCGACTCCTTGAAGCATTCCTCGATGGCGCGCTTCGCCTCGCTCATCAACCCACTTCGGACCTTTGATCGCAAGCAACCTGCCGATCTTATGCCACTCTTCCTTCAGCCAACCGCAAAGCCGAACCAACGGCCCAACCCCACGAGCAACAAGCGTGTCAAATCGGTCGTCTCCCAAGACTCGACTTACACTCAACGGATACACTCTCACATCAAGCTTCAACTGCTTGACGATATCCTCCGCTACCTTGGCCTTCTTCGCTACCGAATCACACAAAGAGACTTGAAGATCAGGTCGCAGAATCGCAACTAGTATTCCAGGAACCCCACCACCGGTCCCGATGTCGAGGACCTCCTCATTGGGACCGAGCAACTTCGCAAGCTGAAAACTATCCAGCAGATCGCGCTGCACAAAAAGCTCCGGTGTTGTGTGCCGCGTGAGATTGATCTTATCGTTCCAATCCCAAGCCACCTCGCAGTATTTTACGAGATTCCCCCAAGCCTCCTCGGGAATCCCATCGAGCCCAATCTCCTGGGCTTTAGCCTTCAAAATCTCTACAGATACCCCTCGTTCATTCAACACAGATTCGCTTTACCTTCCAGGGAAAAAGTCTCGGCCCACCCCAGGCCCTCTGTCCCCAGGCCCTCTGTGGTGTAAGTGTAATCGCCTCCCCCTAAAACACAATCTTAACCGGTTCGAGTACAATCAAGCATGTATGAATTCGGCCCACCCAAAAGTGGACCAATTAAATTGGCTCGCATCCTCTTTTTGAATACGAAAGCTTAGATTCGATGAAATTTCACTCCATGAAATCGTTTGCTCTCAGTCTCGCGTTCCTACTCCCTGCGTTTTCCAGCGGACTGAACCCACAAAGTAGCGCCCAAGCTCAAGAGGCGGCAAAAGCCCCCGCGGCCGTCAAACCCGTTCGAATGGGATCCGGGGCAATGACCTTCGACACCGTTCCAGGATGGGGACTTCGTCCTGACGGAAAGTCCGCAATCGGCCCAACCCACGGATCCGTCGTAATCGATAAAGCCGGCAATATCTACACCAGCGCCGACCAAGGCGTCTACGTATTCTCGCCCGAAGGTAAAGTCGTACAAAGTTACCTAGGAGGGGACTACACCCGACTCCACGACATGGAAATCCGCCAAGAGGAAGCAGGCGAATTCATCTACGGCGCTCGTAACGCCAACGCAGAAGGAATCAAATTCAATGCCGCTAGCGGCGAAGTCGTGTTGCGAGTGAAGTACCCCGAAGAATCGGGACTAAACCTCAAGCAATTCAACCCAACAGCTATCACCGTCGCCAAAAACGGCGATATCTATCTGTCCAACGGATACGCTTCGAACCACGTCTTCCGCTACGACAAAAACGGAAAATACCTGAGCCACTTCGGGACTCAAGGCAACGGCCTGAAAGAATTCAATACCGCCCACGGTATGACCCTCGATACCCGCTACGAACCAAACCGACTCCTGATCTGCGACCGAAACCATCAACCCAAAGGACGACTGGTCCACTACAGCCTCGAAGGTGAGTTCATCGAAGAAGTTGTCACCGGACTTGGGATGCCCACCTCCGTGGCAATCCAAGGTGATTTCGTGTCCGTACCCGACCTCAACGGCCGACTCGTCATCCTCGATAAAAGCAACACCATCATCGCTGTCCTAGGCCACAACCCAGACCCAGCAAAAGGAGGAAACTACAACATCCCACAAGAACAATGGGTCGAAGGCGCTTTCAGCGGCACTCACGGGTCCTTCTGGGATAAGGACGGAAACCTCTACGTTCAAGACTGGAACGTTTCAGGACGCCTCATGAAACTAATCCGAGTCCGACCTTAATCGCACTCTTCGAGCTTTCCAGCTTGAATCGCACCGTTAAAGTGAACCAAACCCTAATTCTTGCGGTAGAATAAGGTGAGCCGATAACCACTCGCCTTATTCGGAAAACTCATACTGCGGTCCGTTCAAGCAATTCACAGCGATCAGTCCCCAAATGGTGGTAGCGCAAACTACAAGCCGAAATGACAACTTCGTCGAGGGTGCAATCCGAGCTACTCGGATTCGTTTTCGATCGTTGGCTCGTTTTGCCGGGCTAGTTGCGATTGTTCTCGCCGTTTTCGCTCTAGCTGCACCTGTGGCCCAAGCCGGGTGCTCTGCGGGGCAGTCTCAATCCGGTGCTTTTCGAAGTGCCGAAGCGAAGCAAACCCGTCAGGGGGAACTTTCTTTGAAGTTCTATCTTCGCTACGAAAGTGGTCGGTTCTGGTTTACCACCGCGCCTCCCGCCCCAGCGTGCAGTGGTCCGGAATGTAACTCGGACTCGAAAATGAAAACTGCACCAGTCTTGGAATTCCAAGTGCGCAACACGGTGCAAGCCTCGGGATGCCATACCCCCAAAGCATTCTCCTCAGGATCCGATTTCGCCGCCGAAATACCATGCGAATCGCAGCATGCTCGGCGAGGATTTATCGAAGTCGTTGAACCACCGCCGAAACGGGCTTAGCGAGCGATTGTGTCGAGCTACAAACTTGACGCCATCGAAGATTTGCAGTGTTCCCTTGCATTCTTCCCTCGCACTCTTTCTCTGTCGGCAAAACTAGTCCCGTTCAACTTAGACCGGTACATAATTAACGAATCGTTTGCGAGTCGTAGTTAAACTAGCCAAGGCTAGAGCAACTCTGCGAAGCAAGCATTCGTAATTGCCGATGGGATCATCAACCCCGTTTACTTTTGTTTTCCAAGGTCGATCAACATGGCCGATATTCCAGATAAATACGCATATTTGATGAATGAAGCGAAGGCAAAGCCGCGACTGACGGTAACACCTCGAACGCGTAAGCTCCTATTTGCAGTGTTGGCATTGTTCTCTCTGCTATTGGCAAACGGGTTATACCTCTCAGGGATCACTTTCTCCGAATGGTATTTTAAAAGAACCTTTCAAGATCTTTTCTACCATTACATGTTCTTGATCCACCTCGTTCTCGGTGTGATCTTGATTGTGCCGTTTGTGGCATTTGGAATCTACCATTGGGCGGCATCTTACAAGCGACGTAATCGCAGAGCAGTGAAGATCGGTTATGCACTGCTGATCTCCGGGATCATCGTCCTTGTCTCAGGCGTGTTGCTGATCAAACTCGGTTCGTTCGAGTTCATGCGGGGAGCTACCGGTAAACGCGTGATGTACTGGGCGCACGTTCTGACACCGTTCATCGCAATGTGGTTGTATTGGCTTCATCGCTTGGTCGGTCAACCGATTCGTTGGACAATAGCTAGGCGAGTCGGTATCGCTACTGCCGTAGCCGTTGGAGCAATGCTAATTGCCCAGACTCAAGACCCTAGAAAGTGGACCAAACAAGCTCCAACCGATGGACAAAAGTACTTTGAAAACTCTCTCGCGAGCACCCGCGATGGAAACTTTATTCCACGCAAAGTGCTGATGAATGATGAGTACTGCAAGAAGTGTCACGAAGGTGTCTACGACGATTGGTTTCACAGCGCGCACCATTTCAGTTCATTCAACAATCCCGCGTATCTTGCTGCGGTTCGTGAAACTCGAAAAGTATCGCTCGAACGCGATGGGAATGTCCACGCCGCTCGCTTCTGCGCCGGTTGTCACGACCCCGTACCATTCTTCAGTGGTGCCTTCGATAATCCTCACTACGACGACGTGAACGATCCGACGAGCCAAGCAGGCATCACTTGTACGGTCTGTCATGCGATCACCGAAGTCGAGTCCAACCGAGGCAATGGCGACTATGTGATCGAGGAACCACAGCACTACCCTTTCGCCTACAGCCAAAACAGTCTTCTCCAGCAAATCAACATGCTGCTTGTGAAGGCCAAGCCAGCCTTTCATAAAAGCGAGATGCTCAAGCCTGTGCATAAGTCCGCCGAGTTTTGTAGCACTTGCCACAAAGTCCACCTTCCATACAACCTGACCAAATACAAAGAGTGGGTTCGTGGACAGAATCACTACGACACTTACTTGCTCAGCGGCGTCGCAGGCCATGGAGCACGAAGTTTCTATTACCCCAAACAAGCCGAGACGAACTGTAACGGCTGCCATATGCCATTCAAGGAATCGAATGACTTCGCTTCAAAGCCACACCCAGAAACTGGCAAAAACGTAGTTCATAATCACTTTTTCCCCGGTGGAAACACAGCCCTGCCGTTCTGGCGAGGAGACAACGAGCGGATCGCTGAAGCACAAGCGATTCTTAAAGGTTGCGCGCGAGTGGACATCTTTGGAATTCGCAAAGGTGGAACACTCGATGGGGAACTCATCGCGCCACTACGCCCTGACGTCCCAGCCCTACAAGCTGGCGAAGCATACTTGCTGGAGACCGTCATTCGAACGCTCAAGGTCGGGCATCATTTGACCCAAGGCACCGTCGACTCGAATGAACTTTGGCTCGAAGTACGCGCGAAGTCCGGTGATCGAATTATCGGTATCAGCGGTGGAAGAACCCCCGAAGGTGCGGTCGACGAGTGGGCTCACTTCGTGAATAACTTCGTCGTCGACAAAAATGGTGATCGCATCTCCCGACGAAACGCACAAGACATTTTTATTCCATTGTACGATCACCAGATCCCACCCGGCGCCGGTCAGACAACTCACTATCGGCTTGATGTCCCCAAAGATGTCGCCGCACCCATTGAGATCACGGTCAAGTTGAATTATCGCAAGTTCGATCGTGGCTTCGTCGCATTCATGGATGCAGCGCACCGAGAAGGAGACCACGAATTCGCAAAACGCGGTTCGGGAAGTAACGAGTTGCCAATCACCGTGATCGCCGAAGACCGCTTGGTTCTACCAGTCCTAACTGCCGAAGGAGTTCGCATCGATCCGGCTAACTCGGCACCCTCAAACGCAACTCCAGCCGCTCCCACCACCGGTGATGCAGTCAACATCGCGGAATTGCTCCCAAGCAAAGATCCGATCGATCCTGTTTGGCAACGATGGAACGATTATGGGATCGGATTATTTCTGACCGGTACCGCTCAAATCAAACAAGCGGTGGAGGCTTTTTCCCAAGTCGAAAAACTCGGCAGGTACGACGGCCCGTTGAATTTGGCCAGAGCGTATTTCGCCGAAGGAAACTTGGATGCGGCCACCCAAGCGTTAAGTCGAGCCGCAGCGATGGATCCACCTCCGCCAGCCTGGACAATGGCTTGGCTAAGCGGTGAAGTTGCGCGGCAACAAGGTCAGTTCGACGCAGCAGCAGAGAACTTCAAAAGCGTCCTTTATGACCAAAACCAAGAGCGGCGAGATCGTAAATTCGATTTCTCTATGGACTATTTTGTACGCAACCAACTCGGGGCAACCTACCTTGATCTTGCTCTCGCCGCTGCCGGCGCCGAGAACACTTCCGAAGCTCAACGCTACTTGGATCTTGCCAAATCGGAGTTCCAACAAGTTCTCACCATCGACAGTGAAAACTTGATGGCTCACGCGAACCTTGTGACCGTATTCGAACGGCTTGGTGATGAGAAGCAAGCTGCGTTCCATCGAGCAGAGAACTTGAAGTACAAGCCGGATGACAACGCGAGCAACTTGGCTCGTCGTCCGGCGCGGCAAAAGTATCCTGCGGCAAATAAGGCAGCCGAAGCGTTGGTGATCTATCCGTTGCAACGCAACGGAGCTCCCGAGTTACCTCCCCAGGCCGCAAGTGACGCTTTTACACTTTCCGAATCGCGTTGATGTTCATTCGCCGCCCCCTTGTCTCCCTTATCGCCTTCTTCACCCAAATTTTTGAAATTCGAAATGGCCAAAAAAAACTCAACGCGAAAACCCGAGTCAGGGCGAGCAACACATGACACGGCGACGCAGGATACGGGTGACGATGCGATTATCGGCAAAATGTTCTGGCGATCGATCGGGATCGCTGGCGCACTGGTAGCAACGGGAGCAATCGCATACTTCTTCAGCCGCCCGTCCACCGAGAAAGCGATTGAAAAAAAGACCCAAACGGTTCTTCCGCAACAACGCGAAACGCAAACGGCCAAACTGGTCATCCCAGAGATTCCTTTTGTCGATGTTACCAGCGAAGCAGGAATCGAATACACCCATTACGATGGCAAAAGAGGCGAACGCCTTCTGCCAGAGACCATGGGGGGTGGCTGTGGATTCTTCGATTACGACAACGATGGTGATCAAGACATCTTATTTGTGAATTCCTGTGACTGGCCTTGGAGTCCGAAAACCGAAGGGCAAGCACCCCCGACGATGCGACTGTACCAAAATGACGGTCGAGGAAAGTTTCAAGATGTGACACAGTCCGCAGGCTTGAGCGCAACCTTCTACGGCATGGGGGTCGCGTTCGGCGATTACGACAACGACGGGTGGGTCGACGTCTTTTTCACCGCTGTTGGCAAAAATCATTTGTATCGCAATGAGGGTGGCAAGTTTGTCGATGTCACAGAAGATGCCGGGGTTGGAGGTGTTCCGACCCAGTGGAGTTGCCCTGCGATGTGGTTCGACTATGACCGAGACGGCAAGCTCGACTTGATCGTCGGCAACTACGTCTCATGGAGCCGCGAAACCGACCTGTCGCTAGCTTCAACATTGATGGGAATGGAACGCTCCTATGGACAGCCTACCAACTTCGATGGCGTCCATATGTACTTGTACCACAATGAAGGCAATGGACGATTTCGCGAAGTAGGAGAGCAAGCTGGCTTGCACGTCCTAAACGCAGCGACACAGGTTCCCGAAGCAAAATGCTTGGGAATTGCTTTACTGGATGCAAACCATGATGGCTGGCCAGATGTTTGCGTGGCTAATGACACCGTCAAGAACTTCTTGTTCATCAACAAACAAGATGGCACGTTTGACGACCAAGGCATATCGATGGGAGTAGCCCTGACGCGCGACGGGCAGGCCACCGGGGCGATGGGAATCGACTGCGGTAATTTCCGAAACGATGATTGTTGTGGGATTGTCATAGGAAACTTTGCTAACGAACAGTCGAGCCTTTACCTAAGCGATGGCTTGAAACCAAGTTTCACCGACGTAGCCCCGACCACTGGCTTTGGCCCCCAAACGCGCATTCGATTGACCTTCGGAACTCTATTCGCTGATATCGATCTAGATGGCAGACTGGATATTGTCTGTTCAAATGGCCACCTCGAACCTGAAATCCAAAAGGTCTACGCCACTCAGCAATATGAACAACCTTGCCAGCTCTTTTGGAACGCAGGAAAGAAGCAGCCAACACAATTCATCGCCTTGGGGGAAGACAAAACGGGAAAGATGTTTCAAGCACCCATGGTCGGACGTGGCGCAACCTATGCAGATATCGATGCAGATGGCGATCTTGATTTGCTTTTCGTCGCCAACGGTGGAAAAGCACGATTATTGCGGAACGACCAAAAGTCTGGGAACCATTGGCTACGCGTGCGACTTCAAGACAAAGCGAAAACAGGAGCAATTGGAGCGAGAATCGAGATGGATTTTGGCGACGGAGAGAAAATGGTTCGGACCATCAGCTCCACGCGAAGCTATCTCTCAGGAACCGAATTAACCGCCACCTTCGGACTTGCAGATCGCAAACCACCGAACCTCAAAATCCGTTGGCCAGATGGTTCAGAGCAAACCCTTCCAGTCGAGCAACTCGACCGCGAATGGTTGATCGAACAATAAACGGACGAGTCGCTTGCAACGGTAATCGACGAGCGAAGAGCCATAATCGAGACGTCTCCAATCGATCATTAAAAAACCCAACCTCGATCCCTAGGCCAATCATGCTCGAAGTATGTGTCGATTCGCTCGATGGAGCGCGTCGAGCGATCACCGCTGGTGCACAGCGAATCGAACTAAGTAGTTGCTTGAGGGTAGGGGGGCTTACACCCAGCTCACAACTCGTTCAAGAAGTTCGTTCGATCTGCCACCTGCCATTGATCGCCCTTGTTCGCTGCCGCGAGGGAGACTTTTGTTACCGCGACGACGAGCTCCAAGAAATGCTTGCCGATATTCGGCTCATGATGGAACTCGGTTGCGATGGCGTTGCCATTGGTGCTTGCGACTCAGAGGCAAACCTAGACATGCATTTCATGGAGCAAGCAGTCTTAGTCGCTCGCAACTTCCATCTCGCCCACCAGCGGCCCGTTACTGGAAATTCCCTTGATCAAAAGCCCCTCAACCTCAGTCCCAATCCACAGTTGGTGGTTCACCGTGTCTTCGATGCAGTTCCAAAGAAATTCGAAGCTTTAGATCGATTGATCGAGTTAGGGTACGAGCGAGTTTTGACAAGTGGTGGTCAACCACATGCAAAGGACAGCTTGACGGTACTTCGTTCCCTGCAAGCCCATGGTAATGGGCGCATCACGATTCTTCCGGCTGGAGGAATCCAAGCCGCCAATGCGGAGTCGATTTTGCAAGCCACTCGATGCGTGGAATTGCATGGTTCATTTACTCGCAGAAGCGCTGCTGGTGGCTTAGAGCAAACTGTCGCCGCCTCTACGACTCGCACCGACACAGGATTGCCAATCGAAGATGAAGTCCGCGAGGTTCGTGAAATCTTAGACAACTGGCTCAAAACGAACGCTTTTTAGTCGTAGGCGGATTTTAGTAGTAGGCTGATTGCCAACTCGTAGCTGGTCAGGTTGAAGTTGAGCAGGTTGAAACGCAGCATTCAAAGCATGCTTGGATCGATCCCTGCGAGGAAATTCCCGATTCTGAGCATTCTCGGTTTTTTTTCTGCAACCAAGTCAACTCTGGCGGTGTCTAACGGGTAAGGGGCAGAGCAGGGGGGCTGGAGAGTCTCTGCGGGCTGCAAATGTTTTTGCCAGCGGGCGGACGAAAATTGTTAAATGCATCAAGGCATTTGAGGGAGGAACAGTATGAATCGACTACCCATGGACTCAACTGGCCCGGACGACAATCACAAGCCAGAGAACAGCCACAATTCCAAGGATGGTCATAGAGACCAATCAATCTACGGGGAGCCCAGCGAGCAAAACGCAGGTGGACTCCTGACGGGTTGCGTTCTTGCATCCTCACCCTCATTCAGCGATCCTGACCTCGATCACTCGGTCTGCTTGATCATCGAGCAAAACGATGAAGTCACGGTCGGCGTATTTCTCAATCGACCCATCATGGTCGATCCCAAGCCTTTCTGGAATTTGTTGATGGATGAAGGGACGATCGAAGCGAAGTCGGGAGGTCACTTCAATTTCGGAGGGCCGAACAATGGCCCGATATTGGCGATCCATAGCAACTCGGAGTTAGCTGAAGGAGGCAACGACCAAGGTGTCTATTTGTCAGCACAAGCCGAGATTTTGAAAAAGCTTGCGGTCGTAGAATCCGAACACCTTCGCTGGGTTATCGGAAATGCAACGTGGGAAAAAGGGGAACTAGAACGTGAGATTATCGAAGGGAGATGGGTTGTGGTACCTACAGCTCCCTCGCTTGTCTTTGCCGACGAGAAGGAAATGTGGAGTCAAGCTATGAAAATCCACGGCAAAGAACTCTTGCGATCGTTCCTCGGCACACGCGAACTGCCAGTCGATCCACGCAGCAACTAAAACCCAATGGGAAAGAGCAAAGGAACTTCGGTCCAAAAGGATCCTTGCGCAAGCGGACAACTTCTCCCAGCTTGCCTGGTTTCCTTGCCGAAGGGTAACTTCTTGCAAGAATTGAGCGTTGTAGGGGTTTTTTGTTCGGATCCGACCGCTGTTTTGGTCGAAAAGCTAGACGAAGGTAGGAATTTTTCTTCGGACGGAACTTTGCGGGTTTTACCACCTCTAAGTTCCTGGTGAAAAGGATTTCGTTGGATTTTGCGACTTGCATGGTCCAAACGAAGCCTGGCTGAATTAGGGATGAACTGGGTTTTGTGCACCCGTAATTCGTTGAATTCCGAATTTGGTCGAACTACCCTCGATGGTCGCCGATCGAGTCTGCTAACCGGGCTGGGCGATCAAACTGGGCCGCAGGGCTAACTAGACGGCGGAGCTAAACAGTGGACTTGTGGCTCCAAAAAGCTTTGTAACTTTATTGAAAATGGTGGAAGCATCGATGAGCGCGTCTCTTAATCGCAGACTTCGGAATCGTCAGGCACAGAAAAATAACAGCAAGGGCTTGCTCAGCCGCATGCTCAAGCTTGAGACACTCGAGCGACGCGAGCTGATGGCATCCGACGTCGCGCCGTTCCACAACTATCTGGCTCCAACCGACGTCGACGGCGACTTCAAAATCTCCCCGCTTGACGCTTTGGTTGTTATCAATGCCTTGAACTCCACCGGTTCTGGGTCGCTTGCTAATCGTCAAGCACCCTCGTCCCGCACCGGCTTGGTCGACTCCGATGCAGATAACGTCCTTTCCCCATTGGACGCTTTGAATGTGATCAACTCGATCAACCGGGGCGAAGGGGTCGGCGAACTGGCGGAAGTGCAGTATCAGTTTTATGCCCTGAACGCGGATGGGACGATCGGTCGAAACCTTGACCCAAACCCAGACGACTTCGTCTCCGAAGCAATCGTTAGCACCGGCGAACTCTTCGTCGTACGTACACTGATGGCCGACTTGCGCGGCAATCCCTCCGGTGTCTTCAGCGCCTATCACGATTTGAACTTCACCAACCGCGATGGCACTTCGGCTGAGAAGATGCAATTGCAATGGTCGGAATACAATGCGTTGAAGCTTACCCAAAGCGATCCTAACGGTTCGATCAGCGGGAACTTTAAGCTCAACTATGGCGCAGAGACCACCGGTACGATCGTCATTGCAACCACTTCGCCGCGACCAGGTGTTGTGATTCCTAGCAAGTCCGGGACAGCCGCTAATATCAAAGCTGCTTTGGAAGCTCTGCCAAGCATCGGCGCTGGTAACGTCGTTGTAAACGTCAACGACATCGATCCAGATCCAGGCTTCAATTTCGATATTTACTTCCGCAATGCGAAAGCTCGCCAAGACATTCCAAACGCAAGCGTTGTCGAAAACAACTTGACCGCATCCCTTGGAATCATCAACCCGACGATCAGCTCCCAAAGCAGTCCTACCCCGGCGTCGGCTGTTGTCGCTCGAGCAGCGATGAACTACAAACCGATTCCAAATCAGTTCCCATTGTACGTCAACGGCCCTAACGGCGTTCTTGATGAATCGGCTGTTGCTAGCGGCAAGCGTACCGTAAAGAACCTCGGTAGCTTCTCGAACTCCAGTGCACCGATCGCCAGCGGCTCTGCTTCGAACCTCTTCGGGATCGTCGATACCGCTTTCCGTGCAGGAAACTCCGGTGTGATCGACGTTCTCGGTTCGATTTCGCAATTGCCTCCTCCAGGTAGCGGATCGGGCGAAAACCTCGGGATCGCTCTGTATAACGCTCAAGGCGTGTACTTGAACTCCACTCAAGTCGTTCTGCCGGTTGCAACGATCACGATCCAAGATCGACTCACTGCCGTCAATGACTTGTTCACCATGAACGAAGACGGCCCGGCAACTTCGTTCAACGTCGTTGCAAACGACACCGATAGGTTCGGTACTTCGCGCGGAATCATCTCGATCACGCAACCTGCCCAAGGTGGTACGGTCAGCTTCGAAGGTGTCGGAACAGCTCAAACTGTTCGATTCACGCCAGCATCGAATTACAACGGCCCAGTTGTATTCACCTACACGATTCGCAATAACCTCAACGATGAATCGACCGGTACAGTTACGATCAACGTAACCGCAGTTAACGATGCTCCGATCGTTGTCAACACGAACTTCACAGTTGCAGAAGATCCAGCTTCCCCGCTGTTGATCGCTCCGACAGATGTCTTCTCGCCAGGTGCGGAAAACGAATCTTCGCAAACTATCGCAATGGCGATCGTAACGGCTCCATCGGCAGCCCAAGGCACTGCGATCATCAACGGCTCCGGCGTTCTGGAATTCACCCCAGCAGCGAACTTCGTCGGAACCGTGACGATGGTCGTTAGTGGCACCGACAACGGCACGCCACCTCTTACCACCAACGCTACCCTCACAGTAACTGTCACTGCCGTCAACGACGCTCCTGTGATCGTTAAAACAGATTTCAGTGTTGCAGAAGACTCAGCTTCGCCGCTGGTTATTCAGCCAACACAAATCTTCGCTCCAGGCCCGGCTAACGAATCGGCCCAAACGATCACCTTGAGCTTGATCACCACGCCAGATGCATCTAAAGGCGTGGCAACCATCCTGCCAAACGGATCGTTGCAATTCGTTCCAGCATTGAACTACTTTGGAACAGTGAACTTCATCGTTCGCGGTACGGACAATGGCACCCCGCCACTTTCGACCGATGCGAACTTGACCATTGAAGTTACTCCGGTGAACGATGGTCCAACCGCAGTCGATGACGTCGGTCCTGCAGATCGATTTAATGTCGCTGGTCTTACCGGTGCAACCGCTTCGCTCGACGTGATGCGAA
>JBJONT010000040.1:0-17078 GCA_046051705.1 Planctomycetota bacterium
ATTGCCCTTACCGGGAAAACTCGAAGGAAGCAGCTTGAAGAGTTATCTCGAAGATCCTTCGCAATTAGGGACGGATGTAGCGATCAGTCAATATCCTCGGAGAGATTCGCAGAGTGGTACGGATCTTATGGGATACAGCATTCGCGACAGTCGTTGGAGAGCAACTTTTTGGCGTGAGCGCAACGGATCGAAGATACTTGCGACGGAGTTATATGACGAAGTCAATGACCCGAATGAGACGGTTAGTGTAGCGCATGAACCGGCGCATAAGGAGTTGCTGGAGTCGCTTGCGCGGCATCTTCCACCGGTAGGCTCTTCGGCGATTGATAACGCTGAGAAGAATGAGAAGGGTACGCCGAAGCGAAGGGGCGCACGCAAGGCAGCGCCGTGAGAGACATTGAGAGTCCGCTATCGGAATTGGATCTAACCGAGTCCCTATTATTGTTAGATTGTCTGGGGGGTGTTCAGTATTGGATAAAGGATGCGAACGGGCGGTATCTTCGTGTCAATCGAACGTTCCAATTGGATTACTCTCTAGCTTCGATGTCGGAAGCGATTGGCAAGACGGATCTAGAGTTATCACCACCGTGGATAGCAGAGGCATTTCGGGCTGACGATGCGTTGGTCTTAAGTGGTCAACGAATCGTGAATCGAATTGAGTTAATCAGCGGTTATGACCGGGTACTTCGTTGGTATCAGACCAATAAGATCCCTTTGAAAAATCGACGCGGAGATTTTGTCGCCACGGCAGGTATAGCGACGCTTCTTCCGGACCTGAAGGGGCCGGCGTTTCCATTGCCCCAGTTGGCACCTGCGTTGGAGGTTATGCAGGATGAGAGAAATACCTCGCTAACAAATCCAGGGCTCGCGAAGCTTGTGGGACTTTCAGTCAGCGCCTTTGAGCGGCAGTTTCGGATGCATCTGCATTCGTCTCCTATGGAGTTTCATCGCAAGCTGCGAATAGCCAGGGCTGCTGCCGCATTAATACAATCATCTAACACGATTGCAGAAATTGCCCAAAAGTATGGGTTTAGCGATCAGGCTCATTTTTCTCGTCTTTTCAAGGATGTCTACGGTGCGACACCGAGTTCTTGGCGGGACAAGCACGCGAAATCATAGCATTCGAAAACGCCGCAATTATTCAAACAACCTCAGCCTCCATTCAAGACTTGGGACACTCAACCGGTCACAATAGGATGGTGTCGCCATGTTGAATTCGAAGTCATGCGAAGAGTTTCCTTGAATGTTTAAGATAGCCGAGAAATCCAATACGCTTGAGATACTTTTCATAGCAGCTATGTTGATCGCTATACTGGCCGGTGGGGCTGCAAACGCTGGTGCGGCTGAGGGTGATGACACCGCGACTCGGGAGCGGGGGTACAGCGATGAGATCAAAGTTTGCCAGGTCGGTTATCTTATTGGGGAGACCAAGCTAGCGATTCTGACAGCCGAGCCTAAGGGGCAAGTTGTGGTTCGCAGATCGGACAACCATGAGATTGTTGCGTCGTTAGCCGTAGGAGCTGTATCGTTCGATGCCGATACGGGGGATAGCGTACGGGTGATCGACTTGACCGAGGTTTCGGAGCCGGGCCGTTATTACTTGGATGTACCTGGAGTGGGTAGCAGTTTCGACTTCCGTGTTGGCGATGATGTTTTCGCCAATATCTTTCAAATGTCGATGCTTTTTTATACCGGCCAACGCTGTGGTACGGAGGTGCGTCTGGGTGGTGATTTCGATCAGTACCATCATGCGGAGTGCCATCTGTCCGATGCTCATTTTGATGCATCAACAGGTCGAACGGGGATAAAATCAATCACGGGTGGTTGGCACGATGCGGGTGACTTTGGTCGCTACAGCATAAATTCGGGTATCTCGGTTGGCACACTTTTGTGGGCATACGAGTTGAACTCTGAGATGCTGCGGCATGTCGAGTTGATGATACCTGAGAAGTCCGGTCCTTTACCGCATATGCTCACCGAGATCCGTTGGAACTTGGATTGGATGCTCAAGATGCAGGACGAGAGTGGAGGTGTTTGGCATAAGGCATCGACTGCCAAGTTTCCAGGATCGATACTTCCCGAGTCAGATAAATCGCCAATGCTGATTGTCGGTAGCGGTGATGATCCTTATTTGACAACTCAAGCTACGGGAAATCTTGTGGCAGTAGCAGCGATTGCAGCACGGGTTTATCGACCCTTTGATCCAGATTTTGCAGATGATTGCTTATCTGCTGCGAGGCGCGGTTGGCGTTGG
The DNA here is from genome assembly GCA_046051705.1 of Planctomycetota bacterium. Lineage (GTDB taxonomy): Bacteria > Planctomycetota > Planctomycetia > Pirellulales > Pirellulaceae > JBKCUI01. Next base: position 2,255 of record JBJONT010000040.1, read on the forward strand.
CTCGATTCGACACCGGATAGTCATTTCAAAGCTAATCCAAGAGGTATCGAAACGGGAGCATACGAAGACGACGATGCTACGGATGAGAGGCTTTGGGCAGCCGCAGAATTGTTTCGGACCACGGGCGAGGCTAGCTACCATCAGTATTTCCTCAACAACCATGACCGTGTTCGTCCGATGTTCAATCCGGGGTTTCCGCACGAGTGGAAGAACGTTCGTGCGTTGGCACTTTATGGTTATGCCATCGAGAATCAGCAGCAAGTTGACCTGAATGTGCAACAGAATATCCGTAAGGAGGCGCTGCAAGCTGCTGACGAGATTGTGAAGCGGATGCGAAGCAATGGCTATCGAGTACCGCTTTCGACAGATAACTACATATGGGGCTCGAATGCTTTAGTCGCTAACTATGGCATGATGCTGCGACTTGCCAATCGAATTTCGCCAAAGCCTCAATACGCAGATGCAGCACAAGATACTCTGCACTACTTGTTTGGTCGCAATACGTTCAACACCAGTTTCGTCACGCATGTCGGCAGTCGATGGCCGATGAATCCTCATCATCGCCCCAGCGAAGCGGACAGCGTGGTGGAGCCGTGGCCGGGTATGTTGATCGGAGGCCCAAACGCCCAAAATGCTTCTAAAAAAAGGCCGCCAGCCCGTCAGTGGGATGATGTCAAAGAGAGCTTCACGACCAACGAAGTCGCAATTAATTGGAATGCACCCCTGGTATTCTTGCTCGCTGAAGCGTTGCCAAACCACGCTACAGTCGCAGCGGTGGATTCTGGAATGCAAATGGAGGGGGCTTATGTTTGGAAATCCGATTGCAGCGGGGAAGAGACTTTTGTTAATTCGACGCATCCGATACTTCCTGGTCACTATGAGTACGTAGTCGACCCGGCAGGTACTCAACGCGTGTTTCGAGGGAGATTGACGGATGCTTTCAAGGTTGATGATCCTGAATCAGTGCATCTTCATCCTGACATCTATTTCGATCAGTTTCATCCGGGGAGTTTCACCGTGGAATTTGATGTCTGGGTCGACGACCTGGTGCCGGAGGAACTCGGTCCATATCGAGAAAAGCCATGGTTGAATGTATTGACGGTTTTTGATCGTACGACGCGCAGTGGCGATGAGCGTTTCGAGCCATCGGTGATGACGAATTTGGTAGGCAAGCCGGGTGCTTACTACTTGCAGACTTATTCCATTTCGCCGCAAGATGGTGGAACGTTTTTTGAGAAGGTTGCGACAACGCCCATCTTTCCACTTGGACAATGGGTATCGATTAAAGTGGATGTCGATGTGAAGTCAGCAATCGTTCGCACTTATCAAAATGGGGAGTTGGTTTCTCAGGGGCCCTACAAGAGTCGTCCGGGAATAGCCGGTGCGCATATGGGTTTGTATACCAATCGACTCGTCAGCAAAGCAACTGTCTATAATCGAGCTTGTGAGATCTCCGTTCGACCGGCTGTTCCATCCCAAGAGTCCGCGAAGGCGGACAGATAGGCACGCAATCGCTAGGTGATTGCCACATGACCCCGAATTGCGAGTTCGAATCGGCTTTCGGTTCAGTATGGAGTCGATGACGTTATTCGTAATTCATGAAAACGACTTTGTCGTAGACTTCTGAACCAAGCAATTCGCATTCGATTGCTTCTAGGGTTATCTTGCCGCTGAGTCCTTTGCATGATGTTAAATTCCAACTCTCGCCATTGGATCGCGTGAAGCAGTCGATCGAGTGTCGGTCTTGGGTAATCAAAACGTAGTGCTTCAAACTCGGGATCGTTCGGTAGTGCTCAAACTTCTTTCCGCGATCGTATGCTTCTGTGGAGTCCGAGAGGACTTCCACTAACACCACGGGGTTGAGTAATACGTCCCCGTGGTCGGATTCTAGACGAGGTTCGCCACAGACAATCGAAAGGTCTGGATAGGTGAAAAGTCCCGTTGCTTCCACTCGTAGTTTCAAGTCGCTGGGGTAGACGCGGCAGGGCTTGCTTTTGAGTTGTTCCCTCAGGTGAGAGCCCGTGTTCAGAACGATCAGGTTGTGATTGGCCGATGCGCCGGCCATGGCAAACATTTCTCCGCGATAGTATTCCGATCGATGCTCGGCTTGTCTCTCGCGGTGCAGGTATTCTTCGGGGGTGATGAAATGCTTGGGGCCTGTTGACATTGAGCGGCTTACTAATAAATTCCAAATTCAATCCGGGCATCTAATTTATAGCCGGCAGAAGCGATACTTTGGAGCATTTTGTCGTCGAAAATCGTGGTAGTATAGTACTTGATGCTAGTGTTACGGCATAATTGAAAGCACTTTCCGGTTTTCCGATTGTAGTTGGCCCTTCGTTTCAAATGAGTTAAACCGACGATGATTGTTCGGATGATTTGCTTCTGCTTGCTGGCACTCGTTGGAATGGACTCAACGACTTGGGCCGGCGGGTTTGAAATGCTGGTTCTGATGCACGAATCGGGGCGAATCGAACGCTACGAACTGGAGACAGGTAAACACTTAGGAACGCTTCTGAGCGGACTGCCCCCTGCGAATACAATGCTGTTCGATAACGATGGCAGGTTGCTGATTTCGACTGGCAATCCGGGGGAAATGGGGATCGTACTCCGTTACGATCTAAAAGGACGCGTTGATAAGCTGATTGATGTCCCTGAAGGATACGGCGGGAGGTTGCATCGCGCAACAGGGATGGCTTGGCATCAGGGAGATCTATTGGTCGCGAGTCAAGGGGACGGCAAAGTCAAGCGGTACGCTTATCCCTCAGGCGAGTGGCTCGACGATGTGGCGTTGGCAACTCCTGGTGGCATGACCCAGATTTCGCTCCACGGTGGCGAGTTGTTCGTTACCGATTACCAAGCACAAGCGATTCGCAAGGCTGTAAAATTCGATGGTTCGATGAGCGAGGTATGGGGACAATACCAAAGTCAACATCCGTGGGGGCTGGCCTTCGACGCGCAAGGGGCCGTCTTTTGGTGTACGTCGGCAAACCGAATACTTAGGACCATAGGATCCCAGACGGTCGAATGGGCTGGAGCCGGTGGAGGGATTGCCACTCCGTTGGGGTTAGCTATCGGACCGGACGGTTTGTTGTACTGCGCGAGCTGGCAAGGAGATGTTACGGCTTGGAAGACCGACATGGTCAATCTCGACGCACCTGTGCGAACGATCCGGGGGCCGGAAGTTAAAGGACCGATTTGCGTTGCATTCACCGATCTCGCTTTGCCTGCCGAGTTCGCTTATTCGTCATCTGCGGGACTGCACGAAACGCCTGAGAAGATCGCGATGTTCGAGTCGCACATTCGTCCCCTATTGCAGGATCGATGTTTGGAGTGCCACGATCAAGACACGCAAGAAGGAGGCCTGCGTCTTGATCTTCGAGCGGGATGGGAGTTGGGTGGGCATACCGGCCCGGCAATCGTACCCGGGAAAGCCGACGAGAGTCTACTTTATCGTACGGTTGTTTACCTGGACAAAGATCTCAAGATGCCGCCTGATAAGCCGCTTGCTGCCGAAGAGGTACGACTCTTGAGGCAATGGATCGAACAAGGGGCGATCGATCCGAGATTGGGTGAGCAAACGATTGCGAAACCATCGCAGGATTCCTGGACGCAGGTCTTCCAAGAGAGGCTTGATTGGTGGAGTTTGAAACCGTTATCGAATCCAGCGATACCTACGGTTGATGATCCGCTGTGGAACCGTTCGCCGGTGGACCGGTTCATTCGATCGCGGCTTGAAAAGAACGGACTTCAGCCCGCACCTTCGGCGCACCCTGAAGATCTGCTGCGACGGGTCAGTTTTGTTTTGACTGGATTGCCCGCGACTGTGCAACAGCGAGAAGCCTTCTTGGCATCCTGGCACTCGGACTCGGAGGCTGCTTATACGGAGTTGGTCGACCAGTTGCTGGCTTCTCCGCATTACGGCGAATCGATGGCAAGACGATGGATGGACGTGGTTCGGTATACGGACACTTACGGATACGAATGGGATAATCCGGCCAAGGGTTCGCATGAGTATCGCGACTATCTGATCCGCGCGTTCAATAATGACATCGGTTTTGACACGCTCCTGATTGAACAACTTGCAGGTGATCTGCTGCCCGAGCCTCGTATCGACAACGAGTCCGGGGTTATTGAGAACTTGATCGGTCCGATGTTTTATCACATGGGGGAGCATCGCCATGGTAGCAGCCGTGACTTCAACGGTATCCATCAAGAGATGGTGAACAACAAGATCGATGCATTCTCCAAAACGTTTTTGGCAACCACGGTCGCATGTTCCCGGTGCCACGACCACAAACTCGAAGCCGTATCGCAAAAGGATTACTATGCGCTCGGTGCGATGTTCATCACTCCGCGTTGGGCTAGTAGACCGATCGATGCTCCTGGAAAAAATGAAGTAGCCGTCAATAAGCTTAAAGAGTTGCGGATGGCGATACGCGACGAAATTGCAAGCCTTTGGCGAGCGAGTGAAATTCACCCCGAGGCATGGCGAAATGCCGTGGCCAGCTATCCGGAAAAGCAAGAGCCCCAACTTGGTGATGTCGATTACCCCTTGTTCCGAATCGTCAAAGAAGCGGGCGATCAGGAATCTAACGCGAAAACCTCAAGCAGTATCGAGGCGGCTTGGCAGACTCTCGTCAGTCAGTGGCAAACCCATCGCAATGCGAGGCTGGAGAGCAACAAAGCTTTCACAGTGCTAGCTGATTTTTCCAAGCCAATCTTGCCAACCGGTTGGGTGATGGAAGGGGAAGGATTTGAAACAGGTTGGGTGGAGGAATCAACCCCGCTGATTGCGTTAGAGGGGGATGCGGTGTTGTCGAGGTTGCTACCTCGCGGTTTGCACTCCCACGCCTTGTCGTCGAAACTTCCCGGTGTGGTGCGGATGCCACCGCAGCATTCAGTTCCTGGTGCTCATGTCAGTTTGAAATTAGCTGGAGGTGAGTATTCAGGTACGTTGATTCTCGATGAGAACTCGATTCAAAATGAAAGCGTTGCTTTTTTCAGCCAAACACAACCTAGCTGGCGAACGTATAGTGACTTGCCATTAAAGAATGGTATCACTCGCGTGACGATCGACTTTGCAACGGCATCGTTAAACTCCAACTTCCCTCCCCGCACAGGGCTTGCTGCTGGTCTACCGAACAATGATTTTGGTTTTGACAAGCGAAGTTGGTTGAGTATTACCCAAATCGCATCGCATGAGACTCCCGGTGCTCCGTTGGACTTGATGGATTTTCATTCGAGCCTTTTTGATGCTACAGCACCAAAGGGAAATGACGAGTTAAATACGTTAGTGACCCGATGGCTAACCGAAGCACTTGAGCGTTGGTGTGATGGTCAGATACAAGTGGGTGATGGTGCGATCGTCGATTGGCTGCTTACTAAAAAGTTGATCGCGAATCATGCGACGCGGGGTAGTCGATTGGAGTCGTTGGTAGAGGAGTATCGACACGTTGAGCGATCGATTCCGTTTCCTCGAAGTGTCAATAGCATGGATGAACGAGCTTTGGCGAAATCCGGGTTGTACTTAAACGTTCGCGGGAATGTCGATGCGATGGGAGAACTGGTGTTGCCTGGCTCACTGTCGATGTTCGGTCAGGAGGAATCGATTCGCCAGAGTGCTGGTAGTGGACGACTGGAGCTTGCGCATTCGTTACTGAGTCCAGAGCATCCCTTGACGTCACGTGTGTATGTCAATCGCGTATGGCATTGGATATTTGGAACTGGGATTGTTGCGAGTCCAGATGATTTTGGGAGGTTGGGAGACAAACCATCTCATCCCGAGTTGCTCGATTGGCTTGCTCGTGATTTTATAAACAAGCGATGGTCGACGAAGTCTTTGATCCGGGAGCTTGTGCTGAGCCGTAGTTTTCGACAATCGGGAATGGTCGAATCGAGTGCAGTGCATCGAGATCCATCGAATCGATTGCTCCATCATTATCCCACACGAAGGCTGGAGGCGGAGCAGATCCGAGATTCGCTTTTGGCGATATCAGGTAGATTGGATCCAAAGTTGTACGGCCGGCCAATTCTTCCGTTTCGCAATGTTGAGGATGGGGCAAAGCGTTTGTATTCCGGGCCTGTGGATGGGAATGGGCGACGTAGCGTTTACTTGATGATGTCGATCATGGATCCTCCAAAATTTCTTACTACGTTTGATCTTCCGGACTTGAAGCTGCCTAATGGGCGCAGGAACGTAACGAGTGTTCCGACGCAAGCGTTACTTTTGCTCAATGATCCAATGGTAGAGCAGTTAACCAAACATTGGGCTGCTGAGTTACAAAAAGTATCGCATCGTGATCCTGGCGAACGGATCGATGCGATGGTTGTTGCGGCCTTCGGGCGGCTTCCGAAAGAATCTGAACAAGTCCGTTTGCAAGGTTTATTGAAAGCCGTTGGTACCGAAAGCGACCCGATGATGGACCAAGCAGCATGGGCTCATTTGGCTCATGTGATTTTTAATACCAAAGAGTTTATTCATACCAAGTAATAGCTTCTGGAAACCATGATGAATCATTGGCGTAGGAATTGTCCTGGAGCGGTTTCAGGAGGTTTGACACGAAGAAGTTTTCTGCAGCATTCGAATACTGGTTTCGGTTTATTAGCGTTGATGGGAATCTCGTCGGGCGGTTTGGCTGGTGGTGAAAAGCGACCGGCGCGGGCGAAAAGGATCATCTTTTGTTTTATGGATGGAGGACCGAGCCATGTCGACACGTTTGACTACAAACCGATGCTCAAGAAGCATCAAGGCCAGCCGATTGGTTCGCGTTGGGTATCCAAGAAATCGCAATCGGATGCCAATCGAGTATGGTTTGGATGTCCGTGGGAGTTCAAACAGCGAGGGCAGAGCGGATTGTGGGTCAGCGAGCTATTCCCACATATAGCCGATGTAGCCGATCATTTATGCGTTGTGCGTTCGATGGTTGGTGAATTACCTTTGCACGGTCAATCCAACTTGCTCCTTCACACCGGTAGGAGCATTGGGTTAGCTCCGAGTTTTGGTGCTTGGGTCTCGTATGGTTTAGGAACGCAGAATGCGAATCTTCCGGCCTATGTATTGTTGAATAACGACTGGGTACCTAATGGCGGTATGGAGAACTTCGGCAGTTCGTTTTTGCCAGCGAACCATCAAGCGACGATGTTGCGAGCGAAGGGAAATCCGGTTGACAACATCGCAGCGTCGGATAAGTCAGAAGTGCAGCGGCTCAAGCTCGATTCGATCGCTGATTTGGATCGCGAGTTTTCGCGGAGTGTATCAGATCCACAAGCTATCGAATCGATGATTGCCAATTATGAAACCGCATTTCGGATGCAGGTGTCGGTGCCGGAGTTAGCGGACATTTCGGGCGAGCCGGAGTACATTCATAAGCTATACGGAACCGATTCATCCGACGAGCATCAGCGTTACTATGCCAGCCAAGCGTTGCGAGCGAGGCGATTGGCGGAAGCCGGGGTACGATTCATCGAGATTACGTGTCCGAGCTTTGATGGGAACAATTCACCGTGGGATCAGCATGGTCAATTGAAATTGCTTCATGAGAAGAATGCGAGGGTGACCGAGCAAAGTGTTGCGGCGTTGATCAAGGATCTCGACCAGCGAGGTTTGCTTGATGAGACCATTGTATTGTGGGCAGGTGAAATGGGGCGTACGCCACATACCGGAGCGATCAACGAGAATACGGGGCGCGACCATCACGTCAGTGGTTTTTCGGTATTTCTGGCTGGAGGTGGATTTAAGCCAGGGGTGGCTTACGGGCAGACCGACGAGTTTGGAGCGAATGCCATTGAGAATCCGATGAGCGTTCACGATTTGCATGCAACGATTTTGCATCAAATGGGAATAGACCATGAGGAGCTTACTTTCCGTTATGCCGGCCGCGATCATCGGCTTACCGATGTGCATGGTCATATTGTCGGCGAGATTTTGGGATGATGATGTCGGTAGTAGAGTAATACCGATCCATCCAAGGTGGGCACAAGGATAGCGATCGCTGTAAGGCTTTTGCTTTCGACCGCTATTCTATGGTTACCTGACTAGTCATGCTACGGTCAAGTTCGACACGCATGATAGGCTGCATTGGTGCTGCCTACATGAGGTAAGTTGATCCGCATAAAGACTAGTGCATAAGACATAGCTTTACCGCACAAAAAAATAGGAATACAAATTCCTTGACGGAAGCCACGCCCGATTGACAATGATGTTACCCACGATGCGGCGTCGCAACATGCGTAGAATGCCGATCAACTTTTCACCGCAGCGGACATGGCATCGCGCCATGTAGCTGAAGTCAAACTAGTTCTGCCGTAGAGTCTATGCAAACGACGCAACACATCTCGTTGGCCCAACTCGAGGAGGTAGTCGAGGCCGTCTTCTCCCAAGGGCCAGTGATTGTTCGGCAGGCGTATTCAAACTTTGGATGCAACACAAGAGAATTTGCGGACCCCAAGGCGCTGCTCAAGGACTTATATTATGAAACAGGAGTCGGGTACGTTTTTCGTCAATATGCAATCTACTATCCGGAGGCCAAAGGCCACACTCACGAGCGGCGGATCGCACTCAAGCCGGAATTGTGCAATGGTCACACTTTCCGATTCTGCCAAGAAGGGTGGGGATTGATCCATTTGCAATGTGACTTCCGAAACCACCCGATTGTCGAGTGCCGTATTGCGGTTAATTCAGAAAGCCGCGCTGGGACATGGAGTGAAACCTATCCCGACGTTGAAAGCCCGGCTGCCTGGGACTGGGGAGTTATCGAAAGAAAGGCTGGCAAGTTGGTCCGGCTGTTGCGGCGGCTGGGAAAAGATGGCCGTGCAAAGCGGTAAACGGGAGTCGCCAATGACGCGGTTTTGAAATCGTAGCTTTTGTACGGTTGGTGCATTTGCCATAACAACCCGCAGAACCAAGAATAGCACCTTTCGAACGATAACAAAACATTGGGACAACACACAAAAGTTCGAATCCTGTCCTCTCCGCTCAAAAACCCTGGTTTTCCCAGGGTTTTTCGCATTTCTGGCCAGTTCCTTTGGCCGTCTGTAGCGCCCATGCAACTCAGTGCATGGCGCCTGCGGCGTTGCATTTCGCGTCGCGCACCCCAAATCGAGTCGTTTTTCGCGTCGCGCTGGGTCGTCAAATCACTGGGGTTTTGCATGGCCCAATTTGGCCATAAACCACGCACTAGGAGGGTGTAGGATTCGAACTATTTGTTTGATCTCCTGCAACCCAGGTTATAACGCCTGTCCCTCCAACCATTGATTGATCGGCTTGCAAGTGGCGGATATCCGCTAAGAGGTACCCATGCCATGTGATGACTCAGACCACGATCAAAACGGGGATCGTATGGCAAACACTTTCCCAGGGAACTTGATCGCGTTGAGTTCGACTCGTGTTGTCTTACTCGGGCGGCCAATACTTGCAGTAGCTCATGACCATCACGGCGAATGGCAAGTTCTTCACGGCGACCTGATGCCAGATGACAAGATTTCGCAAATATGTATGGCCTGTGCGGTAAAACGTGATCCGTCGCTCATGGCGTTGTCGGAACTTCCTCGCGGTTGGATCGCGACGAGAAAGAGCCAACATAAGCCATGGAAGCGAGAACGATTGGAAAGACCAAACGATGCAATTTGGGTGCGCATCCTGAGTTTCTTGTCTGGACTTTTTTGTTTTACACCCAGGTAAAGTGTACTTGCACTTCGCCGTCCAATCTCAAGTTCTGTCAGGTAGAAAAGCGATCGCAGAAATCGGGTAAGGCTACTCGCTGCCGGGAACCCTCCCCACACCGCAATACTCGTTCTGTCCTACGATTCAGAATCGCTAGAGCGAAATAGCCTATCACTCCACAAAATTCTTGATCCGCTCACAAGTCCTTATATCATTCGAATTTAGGGTCACAGCTAGCTTGCGTGATTGGCTAAATTGGTGCGGACTACAGGTTTTAGTCTGATCCTCATAAAATCAGTTTCATCGAACTTAGGCTGACACATTGTCGCGTAAGCCGATGAATTTTCCAACCCAGCGGTCATGGCATCGTGCCATGCCGCTGGTTTAAAATAGTTATCCCACGAGATTTTCACATGAGCGTCAAAAAGAATGACTGGGTGAGATCATATTCTGCTGGCGTTTGGCGTGTATCATCGGAGGTGCCTTCACACTTCGAGCCCAGAGCTTCGCTTAAAGACCCGAAGGAACTCTATGACGGCCCCTTGTTCATTCTGAAACGACTCGTAAACAACAAATGGACAAAAGCCTTTGCTGTCGAAACGGCCCACGCTGATTTTGTAAAGCCGCTGAACAAAGCCGACACCAAGAAGCTAGAGTCTTTTATATCGCAGAACGCAGATATTCTTTCAGATTTCGAGACCTATGATCAGCCTCTAGATTCGATTCTCAATATCGGATTTGCATTGAAGCGAAAGACCGACTTAACGAAGCTGCGAAACGCAGTCGCGCAAGAGTTGGAAGAAGAAATTGAAAATGGAGTTACATGCGACAGAATTCTTGGGGCGATTGCAAAGACTCCCTACGCTGAATTCTGCGGTGAGGCTCCGCAATCTGCTACACTCCAATTTGTCAATTTTGGTCATGAGATTCGCAGACGCGAACTGATCTATCGGAAAATGGTTGGATTAGACTTCTGACCCCAATCAAGACATCGGCTACATACACATCATGAAGCAGATCCACGACAAAGAGTTTGCTGCGTTGACGGGGATAAATGCTCCAGATCGCTATTCAGTCTTTCTTAACCGGGTCGTGGACTGGGAAGAAGTCTGGAGCCTTCGATCCGCAAATGGCTGGTGCTTAATGGCGGATGACTCGGGCGCGGAGATGATACCGGTGTGGCCGCACGAGCGTTTCGCGACTGCATGTGCCTCAAACGTCAGTCAAGAACAAGCCGTTTCCATATCGCTTGACGATTGGATGGATAAATGGCTCCCAGGGATCTCAATGGACGGCCGACAAGTAGCGGTCTTTCCTGTGCCCGGTGGACATGGGGTCATTGTGTCGCTCACACGGTTGAGGGCCGACTTGCTGGCTCAGTGTGAGGATCCAGAGTGAAAGCACGATCGGCGAAATCGGGTACGAATGTCCGTTTGTCGAATATTTTTCTGCGATACAGAGGAATTTGTCCGCGCGGGTTATCAATTTAGCCGACCAAGGCCCTTTGGGGGGCACCAAATCTTGCCCAGATGGTAACCAGCAAGCGACTCCAGAAATTGGTTCATCGCCATCGCTTCGATAGTGGTTACTTGATGCTTCCATACGCTGAATTTTTGGCGTATGGAATGCGCAGAAAGCACCTTTCGAACTCTTCAAAAACATTTGGAAAACACCCAACAGTTCGGTCCCTGCCCTCTCCGCTCAAAAACCAAAGGTTTTCCCGGGGTTTTTCGCATATTGGGCCAATTGCTTTGGCTTTCTGTGCCTATCCATGCACGTCCATGCCTGCAGGTGCTGCACCCTGTAGAAATCACCGTCTTGTGCGCTGCCTTGGACCCCAGAAACATTTCAGTGAGTCGTCCAGTGAGTCGCCAGAGTCGTCCCCGAACCCTCGTTTTTACAGGGAAAACTTGCTGTTTTGTAGCGGAGGTGCAGGATTCGAACTAGTGGAGTTCGAATCGTAGTGGTATTCACTGCCGAAACAGAGATGTCGGGAATGCTCGCGTCGTCCCTCGATACAGGATGCATAGGCCGAAACAGCCTATCAATCCATAAAATCCTTGATCTGGTCGCAAGTGACTGATATCGTTCAACTTCGGATCGGGGCTAGCTTGCGTGATAGGCTGCATTGGTGCTTCTACAGGATTAGGCGGATCCACATAAAAACAAGTTCTGTGTCACGGAGAGTTCTTTGGCAGTTCCGACATTTACCGAATGGCCAACTCCTAAAGCCGCGATATTATCGGCGTTGGTTGATGCGTTGCGCAGGCGCTCCAAAGCGTTGAACAAACGTGTTCAGAAATTCGATATCGAATTGACACACGAATCTGTTGACGGGAATGTTTTTGAACGCCTGAATCTGAATCTTGAAAACTGGATGCCGAATAGGGATCGACTCTCGTTCGTGATATGGGACGACGGAACGTTGTGGGTTGACGCTCGACGCAGTTCAAAAAACGGATGGGACTACGAGTTCGCGGTTTATGCCAGCTGTTCCGAAATAGAGCCGGCGGAGATAACTGAGACCATTGAACGCTCTCTTTGGATCACCGATCTCGACAAAATGCTCACGGTTTGGTCACGATTCGAACCGTATCGGAAATGACACAGAAATCGTGTATGGATGCCCGTTTCCGGGCACCCTCCCCACTCGACTAGCCAATTACACCATCACCCTTTTCGCCCCGGCCGCCCTAGCAAAATCATCCTCCGTGACCAGCAAATAACTTTGCTGCGCGATGCGTGGTGAGTTGCCAAGCCAAGAGCAAACCACATGCAACGGGAACTCCCGTTGCAGTTCCGTCTGTCTGCTAGCCCGCATCGAATGAAACAACCGTGGCCAACCCGAGACGCCGGCGCGTCGCAACAGTCGCGTCATTTCGCTGCGTAGGTTGGCGTTCTTCCAACCCATCATCCCTAGATTACAAAAAGCTCGCTTGCGGGGATAAGAAAATCGAAGGCCTGATCTTCTTCGATCGATGGCGCCAATTGGCCATCGTAAATCAGGACGGTTCGAATCGATTGATTCTTCGGCAGTTTAATCGCACCGATTTTGCGGTCGACTTCCTGAATGACTGAGGTGCTGATCTGGCTTTTGAATTTGATTTCACACAGATAAACGGATCGCTTGGTTTGGATCAAAAGATCGATCTGACATCCTTGCTTCCGCTGCGTTTTGCTTTGGCGATAAGGGCCGGCGTAAAGAACTGTATGTTGGGGAATCCGAAGTTGTTTAAAGATCACACCCAGGTTCTCCAATACAAGATTTTCGAATTGAAGGCCCATGATAGTGTCCCACTGGTCGAGTTGTTCTAAGGCGATTGACTTAAAACGACCTTTGATGATCTGGGCGCGATGAGGCTCGACATACTTCAGGTAGAAACGAAGGTAATTATCCGATAGACGGTAGCGCAATTGACGCGAAGGAGAGCTTTTGGAATTGGTGAGCCCCTCGGATAACCTAGGTGAAACATCCTTTGCAACAAAGCCTGCACTGACAAGTTCAAGGATTGCTTGACTGAGGCTGCCTCCCCGCTCTCGACCGACCTTCTGACTGATTTCATCGACTCCTTTGGAACCGTCAACCAAAGCGTGTACGATTTCACGATAAGTGGGAGCTCGGCGGTGGAAGATATCGCTGAAAATGCTGTCGAACTCATTGAAGAGTATCCCGCTGGGATGGAAGCAAAGCCTAGCGATATTCTGCTCTGCCGTTTTCTTGGGATCTAGTTCCTCCAGGTAACAAGGGACGCCACCTGTGACCGCTAAGAAACGAAGCTTTTCGGTGGTACTGATTCTCGTTGCGGATCTTCCCCAGAACTGCTGGCACTCGGATAGTGCGAGAGGTGCCAACTGGAACTGCCAAGAGCATCTACCGACAAATCCCGTGTTATTGAGAATGTTCTCTTCGATCCACGAAGATACCGATCCGCAAAGAACGACGACGGTTCGGTCCCGACGCGAAAACAACCTGTCCCATGCATTCTTGAGGTAACCCGCGAAATCAGGTTCACCAATGCCCATCCATGAGATCTCATCGAATAAAACGACGACGGTTCCTTTTGAGGGTAGTTGACTTGCCAGAAGCTGAAAGGCAGTTGACCAGTTATCCAGGGGCAATTGCGGTGCCTTGGACTGTTTCGAGAGTTGCTCGGAAAATGCCGTCAACTGCTCTTTTTTGGTTAGCCCCGGACGTGGTGGAAGGCCCGAGAATTCGAAGAAGGCGTTTGCCTGTTTGGCGCACTGCTGAATGAATCGACTCTTGCCGATCCGTCGTCGACCATGGCATGTCACTAGCGAACTGTTTTTCTTCGCAAGGAGTTCACGAAACTCCGCTTGCTCCCGCTCCCGGCCGATAAAGGTGTTCATGTCGATTCGGTGCCTAAAATCTCGCCATTCTTTTTGGCACGCTTTCGCCATATCGTCGTTTTCGTGCCGGCAACTGAAACCGTAATTCTGGCACCAAAGCGACATTTCGTCAATAACCTAAGACCAGTCACGGAAGTATCGCGTGCATTCCTCGACATCATTCGGATATTGCAGCCGTATTTCGAACCGCTTCACTAAACATTGTCTTGCGATGCCACACCAAAAAGCTAACGCAATCGGGTAAGCCTGCCCGTTTCCGGGCAACCTCCTCCCCACACCACCAATCACTCACCCCTCCACCATCACCTTTTTCGCCCCTGCCGCCTTCGCAAAATCATCCTCTGTAACCAGCAAGTAACTCTGCTGGGCGAGTGCCGACGCAACCCGCCAGTTGACTGCGGTGACTCACAACCGATCGGTAGCTTTCCAATCGTGTTCAACGACTACTGGTGTGGTCACTTCGAAGCGAATCCACAACACACACCCACATCGCAACCCAAACCACTGACCAACATCAACACCACACCCATAACCACAGCATCGAACTATGCGCAAAATTTGACCCAATAGACGCAATGCACTTGCGTGATTGCGGTCGAAGGCCAACAATACAACATCTCGCGTGTACGGGCCCTTTATGGGCCTCACGCGCGGTGTGCCAAACTGGCACTCGCAGCGATCTCTTGCATAGGTACTTCCGGCCTTTTTACCGTTACTGGGGGGCGTGGGAACGGTCACCAAGTTAGAGAGAGTTTGTTTTAAGCGTGGGAAACTTTAATTCCGCGCGATATC
>JBJONT010000041.1:0-9570 GCA_046051705.1 Planctomycetota bacterium
GAAGAAGGTCGCTGAAGAGCACGATGAAGATGAAGATGACGATTCCGACGAAAAAGGCGATAAGTAACTTGGATTGGAGGCATTAGGCATTAGCCCAAAATCGTTAATTTAAAAGGGACGCTGTTTCAAAGAAATGCGGTTTTGGGCTGCACAGTGCGCGGCGAAATGCTCAATAGAAGCGGTGCGGCGCAAGCCGCCCGGTGGGTCAACTCAAGCGGTGCGGCGGGGTAACTCAAGCGGTGCGGCGGGGTAACTCAAGCGGTGCGGCGCAAGCCGCCCGGTGTTTGGTTTACACGGCTCAATTCCATTTGAACGTCGAATGACTTGGCCCCGATCTCACCAGGCCGCATCATTGGGCCGCTTAAAATTAAAGCCGTATCGGGCGCAAGCCATCCGGTGAGTCGTGCAAATCCCAACACCGCGCAGCGTAAGTCACCGGGCCGCATCACCGGGCCGCATCACCGGGCCGCTTGCGCGGCACCGCTTAATTTGAAAGCGGAATGGCGGGAGCCATCCGGTGTTTGGAGTACACAGCTCAATACGATGCGCACGGCATTGACTTCATTAGGTCGGTACTTCATCGGTTCGGTGTTTATCAATGCCTACCTAGGATTGCAGAGAACTAATGCGATATCCTGGGTGATCCGCTGCAAAGAGATTTGATTTCCAATTCGCGCCGATACCAGGAGCAACCGGTAGTTCAATCGATCCTTGCTCCACTCGGATAGTCTCTTCGATCAATAGCGGATACAGGGTGGCCAAATGGGCTCTGACTGTCTCTTGGAACGCTACTCCTGTGTTGCTTCCAGCAATATGCAAACCTGCCAGAAGTGTCATCGGTCCGGTGCAGTCGTGCATCAAGGTTGGGACGTTATATCCTTGGGCAAGCTCCGCAATGCGTTTTGTGCCTGTGATTCCACCAGCCCAAGTCGGATCGATCATGATCATGTCTGCCGCACCAGCTTCTAAGACTCGTCGGTACGCATCGGAAGTAACGAGCATTTCGCTGACTGCAACCGGAACGTCAATGCTTCGACGAAATTCAGCCATGGTCTGAACGCAATCCGGTCGCAAGATATCCTCGAGCCATAGCGGTTGAACTTCTTTCATGGCGTCGGCGATTTGTCTAGCCGCACCAAGGGAAAAGAATCCATGCCCATCGAGCATCAAATCGATGGAGTTACCCAACGATTCGCGAATCGCTCGAAAAGGCGCAAGTCCTTCGTCGATGTCTTTTCTTGAAAGCAACTGCCCTCCACTGCGTCGATACACGGCATCGAACGACCACAGTTTCATGGCGGTGTATCCAGCTTGTTGTAATTCCTTCGCTAAATCCACAGGCTGATGGATGCTTGACCAGTTATCTTCCAGAGGGCCGGGCCGGCCGGGATCTCCGTGTCCAGGCCAACCCGAGGCGCTGGGGATCTTGGTATTGGTACGTCCGTAACTCGGTCCACCACTGCTGTTGTAGACAGATATCCTAGAACGTACCGGTCCGCCGAGAAGTCGCCAGATCGGTTCACCACGCAGTTTACCTGCGATATCCCAAAGGGCTAAGTCAACTGCTGAGAGAGCTCGCAGTTCGGCACCAGTGCCGGCAAAAGCGATCATCCTCTCATACAAAAATCGCCAATGGCTTTCGATCGCCAAAGCATCGGAACCAAGCAGCCTTGGAGAGAAAAAATCATGGATTACGGCCGAAGCCGCAGTTGGGATATAGTACGTCTCTCCCATGCCTTGATAGGTCGACCCATCACTGGACTTGGCTGTGATTCGAACAGCAAGCAATCCTGGCATGACGTCGTGAGGAACAAGCGTCTCGATCGCAACAATGCGAGGCCCATACGAATAAGCGTGCTGCTGGGTGGAGCTAGATGCCCGTTCTGGAAGGGGAGAAAAAGCTTGATCGATTGCCATCGCTGTTGGACTTTCTTTAAGACACGTACTACTTGCGCTTTTGCAGTTGCTGCCGTTGCTGCTGCCGTTGCTACCGCTACCGCAGTTGCTGGTGCATTTCGTTCGCCATACTTCGTACAAATCGGGGATAAACTATTGCTTGTTGGATCTACCGACGACACCGAGTATCTGTTGATGAAGCGGTTCGCTTGCCGCAGAGATCAAATCTCCCCGCCACACATCGATGGCTTCTCCGGCTTGGTTCGTGATGCATCCACCCGCTTCACGGACGATCAATACCCCCGCTGCAATGTCCCAAGCGTTGAGTCGTCCCCCCCAGTAACCATCAAGTCGACCTGCTGCGACGTAGCACAAATTCAAGGCGGCCGAACCAAGACGCCGTAGACTGCGACATTCGAGCAGCATGTCGATGAACTGTTGAATCTCCATCGATTCGCGCGTTAACTTCGGAGGAAAGCTCGCTGCTACCAATGCATGCGATAGCTTCTGGCAACCACTCGATTTCAAAGGCTTGTTGTTTAGCCAAGCTCCTTGGCCGGAAATGGCTGTATAGCTTTCTTCGGCAACCGGGTCGTAGACCACACCAACAACTGGCGCAGAAGCATAAGTCAAAGCCATACTCACGGCGAACTGCGAGAGACCATGCGCGTAATTGGTCGTTCCATCAAGCGGGTCTACAACCCATTTCCATGGCGATGTTTCGTTGTTCTGGCGTTGTCGTTCGGAGACCCCAGCGGATCCTTCTTCGCCGATAAAACCGTGCTCGGGGAAAGCGGAAGCGATCGCTGTCGCAATAGCGATTTGTGCGGCAAGATCTGCATCCGTAACGAGGTCTTTTTCAGATTTCTCGCGTAGCTCAAAGGAAGACCGCATCTGCACAAGTATTGCCCCAGCTCGCTGCGCGATCTGGTCGGCTGTCTGAAGCACTTGTCGCAAATCCAGCGATTCGTAGTCGGAGTTGAACGAAGATTTTTGAATGGAAGCAGAGTCGTTGGTCATTGCGTTATTGAGTTACCTTGAGATGGCTGAGATCAACTTCCTACTGGAGAAGCTGTCGGATTACCGAACCTTCGACATTGGTTAAACGGCGCTGGATGCCGTTGTGTTCAAAAGTTAGGCGCTCATGATCGAGCCCCAGTAAATGAAGGATCGTAGCGTTGAAATCATACAATGGATGGACGTTTTCCACAGCCCGGACTCCCAATTCATCCGTCGCACCGTGACTTACTCCACCCCTTACTCCTGCTCCTGTTAGCCAGCAAGTAAACCCGTCCGGATTGTGATCACGCCCCTTGGCACCCTTTTGAAAAAAGGGCATTCGACCGAATTCGGTACACCAAACCACAAGCGTATCCTCAAGTAGTCCACGCGTTTTCATATCATCGAGCAAGGCTGCGAGGGGTTGGTCGAGAATGGATGCATGCACATCGTATTGCGCTTTCAGATCGCTATGGCCATCCCAATTCAGTTTCCCTGCACTTGCATAAGCACCATTGAAAAGCTGAACGAAGCGAACTCCTTTTTCAATCAATCGTCTCGCTAAGATGCAATTGCGCGCGAAGGATGCTTTGTCCTTGTTTGTCGTGTCGTCAGCACCATAGGCTTTGAGCACATAGTCTGGCTCAGTGCTCAAGTCTCCCACTTCAGGGATGCTTAATTGCATTCGAGCCGCTAGTTCATAGCTTGCGATCCGCGCTGCAAGCTCTGAGTCATCAGGGTGTTCTTTAAGATGACGTTCTTGCAAACGTGCCAGAAACCGCCGCGCCGCGAGGTCTTTCTCCGGGGATACACCTGCCGGGTGAAGATGTCGTACCGGTGAGCTTGCCGACAAGGTTGTTCCTTGGAACGCCGCAGGCAAAAATCCAGGTCCCCAGTTGTTCGAACCGTTTTGTGGTACCCCACGCGGATCTGGAATCGCGACGTAAGCAGGAAGCTCATCGCATTCACTGCCGAGCGCATACGTTACCCAAGCACCTAAACTTGGAAAACCATCTAAGTTGAAACCAGTGGATAAGAAATTCTCTGCTGGTCCATGCGTGTTGGATTTACTGGTAAGAGAATGGACAAAGGCGATGTCGTCAGTCCACCTTGCAAGGTTAGGTATCAAGTCGCTTACCCACTTCCCTGTCTGCCCTTGTTGTCGGAAAGTGTATTGAGGGCGAGCCAAGTTCCCTGCGGGACCTTGAAACGTTACCGATGGTCCACCGGGAAGGGGGCGGTCGTCCCATTCGATAAGCTTCGGCTTGTAATCCCATGTTTCTAATTGGCTCACAGCTCCCGCACAAAAGACCACCAATACATTCTTCGCTTTCGCATCAAAATGACCTAGCCGAGTTGCATACGGATTCCTGGGATCGAGCTCGATATTTCCTCCCATTACGCCTACCGGATTTCCTCCCGGTGTTCCTCCGGCATCGCTTCCCGTCCGTTGCGTATTGAACGTCGAATTAGGTGAGGAATTAGCTGGGTCTTGAGCAAGCATCCGATCGCGACTTAGCAAGCTTGCAAGTGCAATGGAGCTAAGTGCATTCGAAGAGTTTTGCAGGAATCTTCGACGGTCTAGGAGTGGATGAAAAGAATTGTTCATGGAGTGAATAGGAATTCGTTGGAATTGAACAATGAGCGGCAGAGAACTTCCAAACCGTACTGCTCTACGACCTGACTTGCCTCGTTGATTTCGCTTGCCTCCGGTTTGCGTTGCAAACACAGTTCATAAGCTGTTTGAATTTGAGAAGCGGCATCATGCGGTGCAATGCTTCGGATCCGCTTCGCGAACGCTTCGGATCGCTCAATCGTAAACGGAGAGTTGAAAAGATTCAGAGCTTGAATCGGCGTTGTGGAACTTCGGCGCAGTCCTGTGCTTTGCCCAGCGTCGGGACAATCAAATGCACCGAAGACCGCTTCTCGCTCTCGCCGAACCTTGTGAGCATAAATCATCCGTCGTAGCCCTTCGGGCGGAAAAGACTCCACAGGCTGAAAGCCGCTCAATCCACCCCGCTGAGCAAACAGGTCGAATCCTCTTCCAAACATTTGTAAATTGAGTTCGCCACTAACTGCTAACATCGTGTCTCGAATCGCTTCGGCTTCCATTCTCTTTCTCGGATACTTCCAAAGAAGTCTCGCTTGCGCATCGATCCCTCGACCAATCGACCCATTTTCTTTGGGAGCATCGGCCGATTGACGATAAGTTTGCGATAAGACGATCGTTCGATGCAATTCCTTCAACGATCCACCCTCTTGAAGAAAATGTTGAGCTAGCCAATCGAGAAGTTCCGGATTCGACGGTGGTGTTCCGTTTAATCCAAAGTCATTCGATGTTTCAACTAAACCGATTCCGAAGTGACCTTGCCAAATTCGGTTGACGATCACTCGCGAGGTAAGTGGATTGCGCGGATCAGCAATCCAATTCGCAAGGGCCAAGCGTCGCGTGGCGTCGTCGCTGGTCGGTTCAAGTTGAAGGTCGGCGAAGTGATTTGCTTCTGAGCCGTACTCGGCAAAAAATCTCGGAATCGCTGGAAATACAAGATCCTTGGGTTGTTCCGGATCACCTCGATGTAATACCCGAATCTCATCTGGCGAGCGAAACTTCCCCGCAAACGCTTTTTGGGCTTCGGTAGCGTCTTGTATTTCTCGTTGAATAGTTTGGAGTCTCGTTTCGATTTCGCGAATGCTGGCGAGATCTTCGGCTGATATCGTCCCTCCGGAAATACCAAGGGACGATAGAAGTCCCCCAATATTTTGTGATGCACTGTTTTGCTGAGAAGTAGCGTTAGAACCATCGGCCGTCCACGGCACTCGGTCAGCTTGCGTGGCGACAGGAACCCAAGTCCCATCTTCTGTGCGCACTTCCAAAACGTATTTTGTCGGCAATCGATCGGAGTACTTCCCCTGACGGTCTCTGCCCCAAACGATGCGATCGATTTGTGTTGGTTTCGACCACTCTATGGTGACTTCCCCCTGCCCGGTTTGATTCGACATCCAGCTTCGTTCGTTTCCGTACTGACCATCATTGATGAATCTAAGTTCATGGCGATCGATAGAAACGGAATCTCCGGTCGATGTTGCAGTCGCTCCGTTCTGGCTTAGTGCAACGTTGACTCCTTCCTTACTGAAGACTTCGAGTTCATCGATGCAAGGCTCAAGTCGGTTTGTCTCCAAGATCCGCAATCGTGTTGCGGTGGCAATCGTCGGAGGGAAACGGTCTGAGTTCCGCTTGGCATTGATCATGGGGCGAGGTAAATCTACCCCGGCGACTACTTTTAGTGAGGACCTGTTTTCGCCGACTTCGATCCGATATGCCGTTGCCGTGCGATCTTGAAACTGTCCATTTCGATCGCGTCCCCAAGTGATTTTCGAAATCTCCACCGCTTCGGGCAATTGAAATTCGATCCAGCCTTGCCCCATCTGATCGCTCATCCAGCTCGAAGCGTTTCCATATTCACCATCGTGGATAAACTTCAATTGATGCGTGGCCGATTCTCGACTCCCCGATGCCTTTACGATGGTTCCACGCGAGGCTAATGCGATGTTTTGCGGCGGGTTTTGGTTTGTCCAAATTTCAAATTCATCGATGCACGGTTCGATGATGCCGAGCGTTGGGTGTTGATTCGACCCGAAGATTTCCATCCGTACGAATTGGGTACGAGTCGGGGCAATGGTTATTTCGTTCTTCGCAGAGTTCGGAAGTTCGATCGATTGAGTTACCAAGCGTGCGGGTTGTTCCCAACGGTCGATTTTTTGTTCAAGCTCGATACGTTCTTTCGATAGAGCCTCTATTCGCGACCGCAAGTCTTTTGTTCTGGGAGTTGTGACAATTCGATCGTCGTATTCCACCCCCGAAACGAAGGCTTGCATCGCATAGTAGTCTTTTTGTGAGACTGGGTCGAACTTGTGGTCGTGGCACCGTGCGCAACCGATGCTCAATCCTAAGAACGTTTGACCGATGTTGACTAAAATCTCGTCGATTGCATCTTGCCGAGCGAGTCGTTTACTAGGTTCGTCTGCCCCGATTTGTCCCGGCAATAAAACGGAGGCAGTGATTAGAAATCCTGGTGCAGTGTCTTGGCCTAGTTGGTCTCCGGCGATCTGTTCGCGAATGAACTCTTGATACGGAGTATCTTTGTGCAAGGCGTCGATGACATAGTCACGATAGTGCCAAGCATGAGGGCGTTCGGTGTTGACTTCAAAGCCGTGCGTATCTGCATATCGAACCACATCGAGCCAATGTTGCGCCCAGCGTTCGGCGTACCTCGGCGAGGCAAGCAATTCGTCGACGACATGACGGTAAGCGGTTTCGATACGTTGATCACCAACGCTAGGGTGTTCGTCGAGATTTTGTGCGGCAAACCATGCGATCAACTCCTGCGATGGGGGCAAACCATGAAGATCGATAGAAACGCGGCGCAACCATTGCATTGGGGTCGCTTCCGGAGATCGAGATAGTCCTGATGCCTCAAGTTTTCGACTAACTAGTGAATCAATCGTCTCATCCGGAGTGAACGTTTGTAGCGGACGGAAACTCCAATGAGATTTCGGATCGGTTTCCTGAACACTATCGATTCCATCCGGCCACGATGCGCCTTCTGCAATCCATCGTCGTAGTAGTTCGATGGAAGCTTCGGAAAGTCGTTCATGTTCTGGCCCAGGAGGCATCCGCTCGGAATCATCTTGGGCTGTTATCCATTCCAAGAGCGGGCTCTGTGCAGTATAGGCAGGAACTATTGCTGCACCGCTGTCACCACCACGCAACGCCCCTTTTTTGAAATCTAATCGCAAGCCTGAACGCTGGTGCTTAGGTCCGTGGCATTCGATACAATGCCGTTCAAAAAGAGGACGAATATCGCGAACATAGTCTACCGTGGTTTCGGCGGTCTCCTCGTCGGTGTGGCTAAGCTCTCGACTTTCGGTTGTGGATACATTCTCATCCGCACTATTGAGATTCGGTTTTGAAGGATCTTGGGAAAACCCGGACAAACACATCGAAGCAGTCAAAGCGAGTGCTGCGAATGCCAGTTGTGCTTGGATCCAGGATGCCTTTGGCATAGTTTGATCGCTTGGAAGGAGGGAACAGTGGATGGTGAAAACGGAGCATAGATTTTCAGTAGAATCAAGTATCGCTTATTGTGGGCCACAACCGTTCCGAAAACAACCTTTCTACCGGTTCTAGCGATTTAGGGCCTTTGGCCGATCGGTCTGGTGGGGAGAATTGGGTAAAATGCCCCTGCTCCGTTCGCCAATTGCGTAGAATAGTAGAGTCTGACTTCTCGGCCTAACGGGTTAGTTTTCCACGAACAGAGGATGTCGTTCCGTTGATCGTTTCGCGTGTCACTGAAAAAGGTGCAGGGACAGGGACGTGTGCCCAACACCCCGACTCCCAATACCCCTACTCTCAGCACCCCGACTTCCGGTGCCCTGGCGCCAAGGGGGCCTTCGTAATTGGCCCCTATGCAAAGAATTCAGTACGGATTCTTGCCGAGGTACTTCTGTGCGTTGTTGCATCGATCTTCTTGCTTGCTACTTGCACAACGATGGGCCAGGAGCCGATGCCTGCGGTCGGTCCGGCAAATCAGGCTGGAGCAAGCCCAGGGGCGGGAGTGCAAGGATTAGGGCAAATGCCAAGGGATGGGGGTGCAGAGATACTCGGAACCGGAGTCCTTCCGGATTTGATGCTCATGCGCAACGAGAAGGGGGAAGAAGTTCTCGTACCACGGACAACCTACGAAGACTTTGAGCGGCGACTGATGGATTACCAGTTAGGCGAGAACGGCCGAGGTGGGTTGCCGAATTTGACGCAATTGGATCTTACGATCGAACCGGTGAGCGATTACGCCAAGGTGAGTGCTCGAACAAGTTTGCTGCTGAAACAACCCAACCAGGTTTTATGGGAAGTACCACTTGGACTCGGGCAATTGCAATGGCTTCCTTCCTATGGTCCGAAAGCCGAAGGGATCGATGGTAGCGGAAGCATTGCACTGGTTTCCAGAGGTAATGGGTATCTTTGGAGGTTAATGCCTAACCGAGGAACCGAGCGAAAGTTTGAGGCTGACGCGTTGTGCAAGCTTTCGAGTTCGCCGACAAGTTCTTCAATGCGATTAGATCTTCCAGCAGCAGCGACCGTTGTCAAACTCAAACTTCCAAAGGGAGACTGGGAACTTAGTGCCAGCGGCGGCGGGAACGAGGTGATCGAACCCTTTCAACTTCAAGGTGATCATTCTGTCGCGATCATCAGGACCTCGTCGGCTAGCCTGAGTTTGGTCTGGTCTCGCAAGTTGGAACGAGAGACGACTGCTGCGATCGAAGTCCGGAGTGACACGAAGTTCTCACCATCGAATGACGTTTCGCAGTGGCGAGCGGTTTCGACTGTTTCGATCCGAGGTCCATGGAAACTTGGCGGAAAGCGATTTCGATGGAATCTGCCACCTAGAAGCACATTGAGAGAGACGAATTCGGCATCGACGACTTTTCCAAACTACCGCATCGTGCGCGATGCTGGTCAAAACGCTGAGCTTTCACCTTCGTTAAACGAAGCGATCCGAACCGAAGACCCTTCGAGCAAAACTGCGGATGCCACAGCGTCGGGTAAACCGGAATCCTGGTGGATCGAGATCGAGGAGTCTTTTGCAAGAACCGAATTGGAGCTCGCGATCGAGTGGA
>JBJONT010000042.1:0-15652 GCA_046051705.1 Planctomycetota bacterium
TTGATCGGCAGTTACGCTCAAATGGGTTACCGAGTCCTATGCCTCAGCGCAGCGAAAGGCTGGGGCGTCGAGGCTTTGGCAAAGTCCCTCATAGGTCGTAACACCGTGGTGATCGGGCAAAGCGGCGTAGGCAAATCATCCCTGCTCAACCGCATGGTCCCGGGCCTCGAACAGCGAGTTCAAGAAGTAAGCCAAGACAACCAAAAAGGTAAACACACTACCACAACCGCAGAATGGTTTTCCATCGACCAACAAAGCGCTGTGATCGATACCCCCGGTGTTCGGCAATTCCAATTGTGGGATATCATCCCCGCCGAACTGACTGGTTTATTCCGCGATATCCGACCCTTCGCATCCCACTGCAGATATCCGGATTGCTCTCACCAACATGAAAACGACTGCGCCGTAAAAGACGCAGTCGCCGATGGTCTACTCGATCCCCGTCGCTACGATAGCTACTCGCAAATACTAGATGCTCCAGCTTTCGCAGACGACGAGACAATCGACTTAAGCCAAGGTATGGACTAGGGAATACTAGTTCGCCAAAGCCTTCTCAATCGCTTCGGTCAGTTCCTTCGAAGTCGGCTCAACTCCCGATCCGAATCGACCCACAACATTTCCCTTGCGATCCAAAAGGAACTTCTCAAAGTTCCACTTAACCTTACCCTTGCCTGCTGGCTTGGTGTCAACACCCGTGAGGTAACCGTAGAGCGGGCAAGCCTTTCCGCTGCTGTCATCGTTGACGTTAACCTTGTCGAGCATGTCGAAAGTCACGCTGTACTTGCTGGAGCAAAACTGCTTGATCTCTTCATTCGTTCCTGGCTCCTGAGCCCCGAACTGATTGCAAGGTACTCCGACAACCGCCAAACCCTTCTCGGCATACTTCTCATGCAGCTGTTGCAAACCGGTGTACTGCTTGGTGTATCCGCAACGGCTCGCAACGTTGACGAACAGCACGACCTTCCCTTCATATTGGCTTAAATCCACCGACTTGCCGTCGATGTTCTTCATGCTAAATGCCAACGCTGGCGGCGCATCCTTGACTGCTTCTTCAGCAAACGCCGCAGACATCAACGCCATCGCCACAATACCAGCCATAAGCTTCTTTGGACTCATAAAACCTCTCCTCAACGCACTCAAGAGAACTAAACGCAAACACTTTTACCAGATTCGAAATGCTGATTACAAGCATCAGGAAATTGTATACTAGGGTCAAGCTGATTCGACTAGCCAATCGGAGCCGCAGGAATTTTCTCGCCACGAATCAGGTCATCAAAGGTCTCTCGCTCGCGAATGCAGTGCAATTGACCATCTTCGATCAACACTTCCGGAGCGCGAAAACGACCGTTGTAATTGCTGGACATCACGAAACCATAAGCACCCGCGACCTCAAGGATCAAGTAGTCTCCTACATTGGCTGGAGGCAATGCCCGCTTCGCTACAAATCCCCCCTCTTCTTGGGTGAAAATGTCGCCACTCTCGCACAAAGGCCCACCTACGACCGTATCGAACAAGGCTTCGGCACTAGGAACCGCCCCTCGGTGGTAGATGGAAATCGGATGGTAAGCCCCATAGAGAATTGGTCGGGCCAAATCGTTGAATCCTGCGTCGAGCAAGTAAAAGCGATTCTCTCCCATGTTCTTCACCGCCCGAATCTCAGCGATCAAATAACCACTTTCGGCTACCAAGTATCGACCGGGTTCAATCTCCAATCGAATCGCATGCCCGAAGTCTTTTTCTAACCGCTTGCGTGTCTGATCCCACAACTGAAAGTACTTGTCGATATCAACGTAGCTCTGACCAACACGGTAAGGAACCGGCAACCCACCCCCTGCGCTGATCGTCGTAAGCGTCCTGCCGATCTGCTTGGCCACTCTCTCCAAAGCATCACACACCTGCGAAAGATGCTCCAAATCGGTCCCCGAACCGATATGCATATGCAACCCATCGATCACGATGTTGTGCATATCTGCTAATCGCAAACATCGATCGATGTCCCCATGCCATATACCGTGCTTCGATTGTGGACCACCAGTGTTGGTCTTCTGACTGTGCCCATGCCCGAATCCAGGATTGACTCGCAAAGTAACGCTGGCTCCCGGTTGAACTTGACCGAGCTGTTCGATCATATCGGGAGAACCGCAGTTGACGTGCAAACCGAGCTTTTTGACCAACGCCAATGCTTCACGATCGAAAACATCGGCGGTGTAGACGATCCCTTCAGGTCCGTATCCGGCCGCCAAAGCTCTGTGCACTTCACCCGCACTGACCGCATCGACAACCACTCCAAGTCGTCTGAGGCGATCCAAAATCGCGATATTCGAACAAGCCTTTTGCGCATAGCGAATCAAGTCAAAGGCTCGCAGATCGTTTACCTTTTGCCTTATCGTAGCCATGTCGTAGACGTAACATGGTGTCCCATACTTCTGAACGATGGAATCAATCGTCATTCCAGAAATCTCTCGTCGAATCACTGGAAAACTGTTCGTTGCAGTCGACATACGTACGGAACTCTCCAATCAGAAATGCGTGGCTCAGTAAAATAAAAGCGTTCCAACCACGCCTCGGATAACGCTTGAACTCCCCCCAATTGTAGAAGGATTTCGCTAAGACTCCAGTTCCTTGCGCTTGCGCACACTCTGGGAATATCGCTCCATGAATTTCTTCTCTCGCGACGTCAGGGAATCTTTGCCACTAGCATGGATCTTCTCCAAAATGCGATCCGCTTCCCTAGCTTCCAACTGCTCGGTTGGTAATTCCCTATCCTCAGGCGAGTGAACTTTGAATTTTCTTCGCGCCCACCACTTCTTGATCGCTAAAACACCCTCCTGCGGATCTTGTACCGTAGAAAAATTCCATCGCAGGAAAAAGTACATCGTCGCGAATAAGATCCCAAGCAAATGGATATCGTAAGCAACACCAGTACCGGGTTGCGAAACGAAATTCGTTAGCACAAAAAGAATTCCTAACACCCATGCAGGCATCGGGAAAACCAAAAAGTAAACCGTTGCGTTTGGATAGTTGTAAACAAACAACATCGAAATACACAGCACTGCACCCGATGCTCCTAACACCGGCAATCCTGTTCCACTGATCCCGCGAATCACCATCCAAACCACTCCGCAAAACAAAGCGGAGAGAACGTAGATTCGAAGAAACTCTCGCCTTCCATAGCGGGCCTCAACAGACCGGCCCATGAAATACAAACTGAGCATATTGAACAGCAAATGCGTTATCCCCGACGAGGAATGGGCAAACGCATAAGTCAAAGTCTTCCACCAATTCCAAGGCTGATACAAAGTATCGGGCCGCAACATCATCAGTTCGTTGACCCAACCTTGCTGCTGTGCCGTTACGTCACCGACGAGCATATTGACGAAAAATACGGCAACGTTGATCACGATCAACTGAGTGACCGCCGATCGCTGATTCCAACTCGGACGCAAATCTACGTCTTGATCATACTGATAATAGTCCCGGTCCTGGTATCCCATAAAACTCTTTATCGTAAGGACTATCGGCCCGGATTCTCTAACGTCGGAGGTCGATTCCCCGATGGGCTTTGCCCTCCAACCTGACCTTCTGGCTTACCTGCTTGGCCTTCGGGCTTGCTCGGCTCGCTCTTTGAATCGCCCGGCTGCTGTGAATCTGAAGGTGCCGGAGCGTCCTTAGGCATCGCACCCTCGGACGCCGGTTCCGCTGGCTTTGTCTCCCCTGGCGATGGCTCGCCAGCGGGTTGCGTTTGCTTGTCCCCAGCCTTCCTGTAAGCCTCCGACAAGTCGGTGCTAAAGAAGTCTTCTGGAGTCCCTAAGTCCAACGCTGCACTTTTCCAATTCGAGAGCGTTTGCTCAACGTTGAAGTCCAAATAATCTGCATCGTAAGCCCGTCGGAACTTCATGAATTCGAAAAGCACAAATCGGTCATCAAGCTCCTCATCAGCCAGCTTCTTATACCGTTCAATCGCTTTCAATACCTCGCCGCCAACATCCTCAGTCATCACAACTGGATAATATCGGAAGACCTTGTCCCAACGCACAAACGATCCTTCGAACTTCTCAACCGAGCCCTTGATGTCAGCTACATCGATCAACTGATTGGCTTCAAACATCAATCGACGAGCATCGACCATCATCTGCTGCTGCTCGGCCAACGCACGAACTTCCCAATACGAATAGTTGACTTGATCCCGCAACGAGTTGGTCGTTCGGTAATACTCCTCGGCACCCCGCAAATCGGTCGCCATCTCCAACGCCTCAACACGTTGCTCACGGGGCAATTCACTTGCTAACTCTTGATAAGTCGGCTCGATCGCCATCGCAACTTCCGATGCCGTCATCTGCTCCTGAACGCTTCGATCCGCATCCGCTTTCTCAAATGCCGCTAACTTTGCCTCAGGTACCTTCGTCTTCTTGCTAGCTACAACCTTGTCTCGTACCGATTGTGTAAGCTCCGCAAATTTCTCCTTAAGCTCAACCAGACTCTGCTTGGCGATCTCAAGACTTCGCAACGTCACGGCAACCGAGCCAGTACCCCCGAGCTCTCTATTGCCAAACTCTTTCCATTCCCGGCCAGCCTTCTCCCATACAAACTTCGCCCGTTCGTCAAGAACTCCTTCGTCCTCGATGGCCTCTCCATGGTACATCTGCCACAACGGTGCATAACTGTACAACAAGTGCGCAGACTTCTTGATCGGAATCCCCTCTTGAACCAACTTGTAGGCTTCCTCAAACCATTGCTTCCCAACAAGCCAGTTATCTGGCTTGCGGTCAGGCCCGAGCGAATCATCACTGACTGCATTGAGCCCCTCTTCCACGAAATACTTGTGGAACTCTTTATCGTTGCGGAACAAATCTCTGTACTGAAGCTTCTCGTCGGCCTTGCCGAGCTTGTTGCCGACGTAATGCCCAAGCTCATACTGCAAAATTGGCTTGCGAGTGTTGAACTTGGTACCCTTCACCAAGTAATCAATCCCCTTCTTAACCCACTCGTAACGCTGACGGTAGTCTTCGAATTCCGGTGAAACGTTGTAACTCAAATTGTGAGCTTGATGCTGCCAAACACTGATGAAGTGCGGCTGTAGAAGCGCAATCTGGTTGAGCGTCGCAGAGAAACGATCGAAATACTTCTCTTCTTTGAAGTAGTCCGCTCGCAACCAAAGAATCGTCGAAGCAATTCCGCGCATCCCCAACGTCGCTAACTTCATGCTCTCGCTCGTCGGATCCAACTTGCCCAGATCCGCTTGACCAATCGCGTAGCGGCTGCGCAGTTCCGCAATCTTTCCTGACCCACCAATCGGTGGACGACCAAGATAAAACAACGGTAGCAACAATCCGACAATCAACAGAATGTACAGGATTTTTCTTGTCAGAGAACGATTGTTCACGCTGCCATCTCCCGTGTCTTCAGGAAGAAATAACTCACCAAACTAGTCAAGATGAAGTACCCGAAGGCGATCGTTAAATGCCTGCCGAGCAACCCTCCAAACAAATTCACACCATAAGCCACAAAGTCCGCTGTACCGAGCTGCTCAAAGTTCGGTACTGCACTCTTTAGCTGGGAAACCCCAGTCAAAATCCAAGTATCCATCAAGCGGATGGCCTCTTCTAGTGTTCGGCTACCCAAGTCCATTTCAATCTGTGATCCGAGTTGCGATGGAACCCGAATCAAGGATTCGATCGGCCCCCCGCCCTTCGTAGTGGATGCTTGCAACTGATCGACGAAGAATCCAAAGAATCCCAACACGATCGCCGCAACCGTAGCAATCATCGCTACCGGGCCCGACAAGAACGTCGAGAACATCACCCCAAAGCAAATGACGATAAACATCTGCAACCAAATGCTGATGTAACCTTTCACGAAGTTCCACCAAAACTGAAGGTCAGCTGGTCGGAGGTACAAGTCCGCTGCTGCCATCCCCAAATACTGCCCTCGGTCCTGGCATCGAATCACAACCTGGAACTTCCCATCCGGTGCAATGTCTTTGAAGAAATCCAAATCCGCCGGTTGGCCATCCTTGAAACCCTTGAGCTTCGTTCGAATAGAGCGACGATCAACTTGGAACTCCTTAACCTTGAACGACTCTCGCTCAGTCTCTACTTTCTCATCAGAACTGCGGAAGTAAATAATCCCTCCCACCGGTGTGACGATGTCACCCTTGTACGTTCGGAAAGCACTGATGGTTAAGTCATAGCTGATGACGTCTTTAAATAAGTTCGCATCGACTCCATCGAATTCCCAGACCGCCATCGAGAGCGAATCCCCTTCGATGTACTTCTGATACTCCGACATGTAGCCAACGTTGTAACCTTCGTTCTTTACTCCGTCCCGGCCAGTAAAATCAAGCTTCTTGGCATAAATGGGGACTCTCGCCGTCAAGTCATCGATCGGTGGCCCGACGACAATCTTGTCACCCTCTTTGCGAACAATGTGACGGTGCCCCTTGGCTTCGTTCGTCGTCCCCCGCCCCTCATCATTTAGCGTGAAGGTGTGCGAGTGCTTATTGTCAATGTTGGTCTGACCAATCCGCCCTGAGGCGTCGATCGTGTCGACTTCGTGCGTGTGACTCAACCCACGCACGACGAACACGTAACTGAGCAATCCCATCAACAAAAGAACCAGTGTCCCGATAGCGGTGAATCCAAGCACCCGGCCAAGAAACAATTCCAATGGTCGAACCGGCTTGGTCACGATCGTATAAATCGTGCGACTCTTGATATCCATCGGGATACTGAAGCAGCTTACGAAAAACCCGAGCACGATCACTAAGTAATTCGTCGCCGTCAAGACGAACGAGATATACAGACGTGCTGGATAGTCCGCATTCTGATCCAGATACCAACCCGCGAACATCATCGCGATAATAAAGATCCCGATAAGGACCAAAATCTTCTTGCGAATGGATTCCTTGAACGCCAACCCCGCGATCGCACCAGCTCGGCGGAACGAGAACTTGGGCAAGTCCACCGAGAACAACTGCCCGATGACCTGCGATACCTTCAAAAACCCTTCGACAGGACCGTGATTGACCACCGATACCAAATAGCCAACCAAAAATCCAAGAATGGATAAGGCAAGAGCTAGGATCATGCCATCGCGCAAGCCGTTGTGCTGAAACAACCACTCGCTGTAGGTCCAAAATTGTTCGGGAGTAAGTCTCATAATCGGAAAGCCTGATTCGTTACCGGGTGCTCAACCGTTCGCTGCTAAAGGATCCTAATTCTCGCCACGACCACCCCGACGACCGGGACGCTGCTCGCTCTCTTTAACAATATCCAAGAACAAGTCCTCCATGGTCGTTGTCGGATTGTCCATCCGTTGCAACTCTCCACCCGACTCTTCGATGATCTTCTTAATCTTGCCCTTCGCCTCGTCGCTCAACCCACTTGCGTGAATTTGCGTCACATCCTGCATCTTCAACAGCGAATCAACGCGACCTAACTCCTTGAGCTCCCCTTGATGCAAGATCGCCACCCGATCGCAAACGTCTTGAACGTCGGCCAACTGGTGCGAACACAACAAAATCGTCTTACCCTCGTCGCGCAACCGAAGAATCAAATCCTTCATGTCCCGCGTACCCAACGGATCCAAACCCGTAGTCGGCTCGTCCAAAACCAAAAACTCCGGCTCATTGATCAACGCTTGAGCCAACCCGATGCGTCGAGTCATCCCCTTGGAATACTCTTTCAACTGACGGCGGCGAGCATGCTCTAGCTTCACCATCTTGATCAACTTCGCAGTCCGCTCGCGACGCTCTTCTGCGGACATGTCAAACAGACGGCCGTAAAAATCAAGCGTCTCGTCTGCATTGAGAAATTTGTACAGGTAGGACTCTTCAGGAAGGTAACCGATCCGCTCGTTTTTCGAGACGTCTGTCGCATCCTTGCCGAACACGAACACGCGGCCTGACGTGGGAAACAACAACCCCAACATCAACTTGATCGTTGTGGATTTACCCGAACCGTTCGGCCCCAACAACCCGAAAATCTCCCCGCGACGCACCTCCAAGTCCAGAGACTTCAATGCGTGTACCTTCTTACGCCCCCAAAAGTCTCGGTAGATTTTGCCAAGATTACGGGTCTCAACGATAATGTTGGTCGGATCGTTGGCCGATGTTGTGCCGGTAGGCGCCGAGTCCAATGCAGTTGCCATGGGTGCGGTCGACGGTGAAAAGGAGACGAAGGTTGCGGATTGCAGCCCGGGGTCTGACTATTAGCTCAGACAATAGCATGGTTCGTTTACGCCCCTTTCCTCCGTCCGGTTCAACTCTCCAGCCGTCGAAACGGCGAAAAAGGGCCAAATCCCCCCCCACCACAACCGGCGAGAATCCTATAATCCGCACATGCAACGCACAGACCCCGCCTACTGCCAAGCCCTACGATTCCTCCTCGACCGTATCAATTATGAAAAAACGGTCGATCGCCCCTACCATGCAAGCGAATTTAAACTCGCTCGTATGACCTATCTGCTCGAACAACTGGGGAATCCCCAACTCGCAACTCCCGTCCTGCACGTGGCGGGTACCAAAGGAAAAGGATCTGTCTGCTGGCTTCTGGCAGAAGCCCTCCGGCGAAGCGGCCTGAAAACCGGCCTGTTCACCTCCCCTCACCTCGTCCACCTCGAAGAACGGTTCGTGATCAACGGCTCCGCCGTCCCTCCATCGCTCCTCGTCCGCGGCGTAGATCAGATCCGCGAGGCCGAAGCAAAATGCAGCCAAAGCGAACACGGCCAGCCAACCTTCTTCGAACTCTCCACCGCCCTCGGCTGGGTCTTGTTCCGCCAAGCGAATACCGATGTCAATGTTATTGAAGTCGGCCTGGGCGGGCGACTCGATAGCACCAACATCTGCTCTCCTGCCCTTTGTGTGATCACCAGCATCAGCTACGACCACCAACAACAACTTGGCAACACACTCACCGAAATTGCCGGTGAAAAAGGTGGCATCATCAAAAATGACACACCCGTGATCTGCGGAGCCCGCAACGAAGAAGCTGCCAAAGTCCTCCGCTCAATCGCTAAAAGCCGCAACGCAGAAATTCTCGAGCTCGGTAAAGACTTCGAAGTCCAATGGACATCCCCAACTGAGAACAACTTCGATAATACACCTCCCTCCAAATCCATTGCTTGCCCTCCATCGAAAATCTCCATCGCCTCAAATATCGCTTCGGCTGATCTTCGCACATTCGACCTTCGCATGATCGGGGCACACCAAGCAGACAACGCCGCGCTCGTTGTAGCCGCTTGGAAAAAACTGCAAGCTATCGGCTGGAACCTCGACGACGATGCACTGACTCAATCTCTGAAAGAAACCCAAGTCCCAGCACGCTTGGAATTCATCGCTAACTCCCCCCCTTGGATCCTCGATGCTGGACACAACGAAGCCTCCATTACCGCATTGCTCGATTCCCTCGATGCATACTTTCCCAACCACCAAATCTCGATCGTTTTCGCATGCTCTAAAGACAAAAAGTACCGCGAAATGCTCGAACTGATCATCCCCAAAGCTCACCGACTGGTGCTAACCCAATTCCAGTCCAATCCCCGCTTTACCCCCGTCGAGAAACTTCAAAGCCTCACCCATGAAATCCTCGACGAGTCCAATTCCACCAAGCGTCAACAACCCGAAATCTTCTCCGCACCCGATCTTGCTACCGCATTGAACTTCGTACAAAAGAATCCACTAGCAATGCAGAAATCAAAGCCTGCGCCGGAGCTAGTCGTAATCACCGGATCGTTCTTCATCGCAGCAGAAGCAAAAGCGCTTTTACTCGATGAATGCTAAATGAAATGGTTCTTCGGGATTCTTAGTAGCTGGTTTTGATTTGTATCGGTGTATCGGATTTGCAGCGCCGTGCTCGTTCTCAGTGAAACGGTGCTTGTACTCAGTGAAACGGTGCTCGTGCTCAGTGAAACGGTGCTCGTGCTCGTAATCGAAAGCAAACTGTAGTACTGCTTTCTTCGTTAAATACTCGACCCACCTCTGAATGCATCTCAACTGATCTCGCTATCCGAGCACGAGCACGAGCACGAGTACGAGTACGAAAACTGGCCCGAATCGCAATCATATTGGCCACTGTTTTTCCTCAATAGCCAATAAACAACACTGTGCTTAGCAAGCATCCCTACTGAGCTAGCTTGCCGGTGAAAACATCCAACGCCCGGATCCACGGCCCTATGTAATGGCCGTGGTCATGATACGTCCGACCACTAAACATGTGCTGGTCGATCACACATGGCTCGTTGACGTAAATCCCACCGCAGACCTCTAAATCAAATTTGCACTTTGCCACCGTCGCCATACGCAAGCCTTGGACAATCCCAGCCCGAGCCGGAATCTCGACTCCATGGCAAACACTGCACATGGGCCTCTTGTTCTCCCAAAACCATCGCGTAATGCGAAGCAGATCCTGATCCTCGCGAATGTACTCCGGCGCCCGCCCTCCACTGAAGAAAATCCCGGCGTATTCCACAGGATCGATTTCACTGAAAGCGATATCAGCCATGATGCTGTAGCCTTCCCACTCCTTGGTGATGGTCCACCCAGGCTTGACCTCATGCATGACCATCTGAAAAAGCCGCCGCTGTGGACCGGCGACCACCGGCTGATACCCCCCTTCGATCAAGCGGTAGTACGGGTACAAGGTATCTACGGTCTCACTCGCATCTCCAACAACGATCAATACTTTGGCAGCCATAACTATTCTCCAGCGTTCTCTAATGCTTCACATCGATCTCGCAAGTGCTCGATCAAATACTTCGAATCAACTTCTTCGCCCGTCGCATTCCGCATCAGTTGCAGAGGTGTCCAAGCCCTCCCGGGTCGATGCACACGCTTGCGAAGCCAATGCACGAGAGGCTCAAATTCTCCCCGTGCAATTTGGTCATTCAATCCACCCAAATCCCGATCGGCCGCACGGAACAATTGCGCTGCGTAAATATTCCCAAGCGTGTACGTTGGGAAATATCCGATCAAACCAGCCGACCAGTGAACATCTTGAAGCACTCCCGACCGATCGTCAGGTGGCACCAAACCCAAATACTCTTCGACTTTCGCATTCCAAGCTGCTGGCAGGTCGGCAGGATCAAGCTCGTTTGAAACAAGCTCAAGCTCTAACTCAAAACGAAGCAGAATGTGCAAGTTGTACGTCACTTCGTCCGCTTCAATCCGAATCAAACTCGGCTCGACACGTCGAAGCTCACCGACCAACTCGTCTACCGATCGCTTTGAGATCTGAGGGAAATAGGTCGAAGCAACGGGATGAGCCCAAACCCAAAACTCCTTCGACATCCCAACCATGTTTTCCCATAATCTCGATTGCGATTCGTGTATCCCCAGCGATGCGGCCGCCCCTACGGCAGTTCCATACCAGTTCGGATCAAGCCCCTGTTCGTACATCCCATGACCAGCTTCATGCAGTACTCCATACAACCCGCTCGAAAAGGATTCTGCGGTATACCGAGTCAAAATGCGATGATCGTGTGGACCAAGGGTCGTACAGAACGGATGGACCGTCTCGTCCAACCTTCCCCGCTGGAAATCAAATCCAATTCGCTGAGCAACCCATTTGGAAAACTCCCGCTGCGCTGACAAGTCAAAAGGCCCTTGCAGAACCCCTTTGGGCAATCGACTACTCGCCTCGCTCGCCCGCTTGACCAGCGGAACCAACGCACTTCGCAAATTCGATAAAATTGGCTTTAGCGAATCGACGCGCATACCCTCTTCGTAATGATCGAGCAACGCGTCGTAAAGCGTTTGGCCATCCTCAACCAAACATTGCGCCTCCTGACGCCTCAACTCCAAAATGCGGCGAAAGAAGGGTAAGAAATCTTCATAACGATTCGCATCTTTGGCTTTCACCCAAGCCTGCTGGCCAAGACTCGTTCCCTTCGCTATTTCCTCCACGAGTGATTGCGGTAGCTTGCGAGAACGAAGGAAGTCTTTCCGCAGCGTCCTGAGGATCGTCACCGCTGGGGCAGGTACGCCATCGGAATCCGCTTCATGGGCCGCTTGGCTCCCCAAGCTACCCTCCAGCTCATCGAGCCACCCTTCGATTTTCGAATCTGTTCTTCGCCGGTGCACCAGTCCGCTCAAATATGCCAATTGCTGCGAGCGATACTCCGAAGCTTCCGGCGGCATTCCCGTGTGTTCGTCCCATTCCAGAGCCGCAATGGTAGACTCCAAGAGCGATGTCTCTAACAAATGTTCACGCAACGATTCCAGGGGAGGTGCCATCTGATTCTTTTCTAGTCAACGGATCGGCTAAGTAACTCCCTACCATCTTAACAAAACAACCCTCACTTTGCCTCTCCACCCTCTGTGTCTCTGCGTCTCTGTGTTTCAAAAAACAACGCGCGGACAATTGGAAACACAGAGCCACAGAGGACACGGAGAGTCGAAGCGAAAGATACAGATAAGGCTAAAAAAGACTCTGTGTCTCTGTGCCTCCGTGTTTCAAAAAAAACCGCTTCCCAAATGGCACCTCTAAAGAATACGATATCTGCCCCCTTCCCCCTGAGCACTCCTCTACACCAAAGCCCTACGATCGGATGCTAACTACCTTAAAGAACTTGGTGAAACCTAGCGTAGACTACTGGTTTTCGCTGTTGGGTTACCGCCATTGCCTCACCAGTGACTTTACGATCGACTCCACCCCTCGATCGAATGTCCTGAGCCTCATAGAAAGCCTGCATCCGGTGGGCGTTGGCAATCCACTGATTCGGCTTGGACCAAAGGATGGCGACGGTGGATATCTGATCCCCGATGATCTAATCGGAATTTCGGCATGCTATTCACCCGGTGTCAGCTACGTTTCGGGCTTTGAAAAAGACTGTGCCGAGTTAGGAATGAAAGTCTTTATGGCTGACCATTCCGTCGACGCTCCCGCTGAACATCACGAAAACTTTCACTTCATCAAAAAGTTTGTCGGGGGCACGACGTTTGGCAAGTATATCACTCTCGATGACTGGGTCCGTGAAACGTTACCAAACGGGGATAGCGACCTGATGCTTCAGATGGACATCGAAGGACAAGAATATGAGACGCTGTTTTCCACTTCGGACAAGCTAATGCGACGCTTTAGGGTAATAGCCATTGAGTTCCACAATCTCGATCAGTTCTGGAATTTACCCTTCTTCCGAATCGCATCACGCGCATTCGAGAAGATCCTTCAAACACACGCATGCGTCCATCTTCATCCGAACAACTGCTGTGGATCGATCAAAAAGGACGGTCTAGAAATCCCTAAATTTATGGAATTTACCTTCTTGCGACGCGACCGCTTCAAAGGTGAAATCAAACCGTGGTGTTTCCCGAATCCACTCGACCGAGACAACACCAAAATGAAAACCCTCAAGCTACCTGAGTGCTGGTATCGGTAGCCAGAATGTCTAAAATGACGAAGCGGAACACCACCCCACCTCGAAACAATGCTTTACTGATTGTCACCGCACCAAACAGAACCAACAAAAAACAAAGCGAATGACAAGGAAAATCCAAGCCTCATGAGCAATTCGAAAAGCCAAGCTATTTTTCGACGCGTCGTGAGGTACTCGCCGCAACCCATCACCTGCTCAATCGACCGGTTGAGCCCGGGACTATGGATGCGATTGGCCTTTGGGATCCAAGAACGACGGACCGATGACATTTTTGTTGTTTCATACCCCCGCTCCGGGAATACCTGGACCCGCTACATATTGGCTTACTTGAAGGCTGGCACTGCTAAGCCATTGACAGCCACGGATGTCGGTAACTTGACACCAACCGTTTACGCCAACATACCGCAAGCAAACTCATCAATATCTCCTCGGTTTATCAAAACCCACGAACCTCTTCTGCACTTATACCCGAGATCACTCTTTATTCACCGCGACCCGCGAGAATCCCTGGTTTCCTACTGGCACTTTGCTCGCCGCACGAGCATTTTCGCCGGATCTTTTTCTGAGTTCCTGCGAAGCAACGTAGCGATCCAACATCAGAGCTGGAAGGAACACATGAAAGCCATGCACAGAAAGGTTTTAAGCGACCCACGAAACATCCATGTCGTTCGGTACGACCAACTTCTCAACGATTTCCAAAATACCGTTGCAAAGGTGGTCGAATGGAGCGGCATCGGCAAAGGTGTCGACCTCGATGCGGTTTACAAACTTACCGCGATGGAGACGATGGCCGCAAGCGACCAAGCATGCAACTCGCCTTTCCGCGCAATAAGCGGCGAGAGTTTTTTTGTGGATCGCGGAAAGGGATCGGATTGGCGAAACGTTTGGACAGCATCGGACTTAGACTGGCTCGCAAAGGATCGTGAAATGATTTCGATCATGGAGCAAAACGGCTACATCTAAGCCAAGCAGTTCAATACTCGTATTGGTATCTTTCAAGAATCGTAGCGAATCTCTGATTCAGCACCTCGATAGTTTCGGGTAAAAGCTTCGATCGAAACCCTGAGGGAAGCCCCGACCTTTTGTGGTTGTGAACGTCTTCACTCTGCTTGGGTCGAGATTGCCTGTACATATATTCAATAGTCCGCTCTCGCAGGGGAAGAAATCGACACAGCCTCTCCGTGAAAGCCTCAAAATCTTCGACTAGATCCTCATACCGCAGCACGATCCCCTCCTGGCAATGTCGGTGAACAACATCTAGCCTTTCAAAGGCCTCGATCAAATTGCTGATTCTATCAAGTACGTAGTCATCCAACGTGATTTTCTGGATTTCCTGACGTTGGACTTCTTGCCATTGGCGAATCTCTGGGTTCTTACTCAATGAATGACTGTGACGGAAAGAGTAGTACTCAGAGGTGAGAATTGCACGAGGATCACGTATTAAGCAAACCACCCGCTTGGATCTCACGAATTCAGGCTCAGTGACTGGCCCAAGAAGGAGATCTTCAAAGGGATTATCATCGACCTTGTGCGTAACGCGAATCGGTCCATAGACGCACCCTTGATCCTGAAAAGAAAGAGGTTTGGAGCGGTCCACTTTCCGGTCATAAATCTCTTGCGCGAAGTTCACTCCCTTAAGCCCAATAACTTGCTTGAGAACCAGTGAATCGAAAAGCGAGCTTGCACATTTGTGAAACGTGAAAAAGTAAACAGACTGCGGCCGACGATTCGATGGGGTCAGTGCCGTCGAGACGGAATGCTGAAAACCACGCAGAACCCGAGTGCTTTTTTCAAGCAGGCCCTTGGGAAGTCGATGCACTTTCTTTACGCCTGGCACTTCGGATCCACCGTCAACACTTGACGGATGATTCTCTACCAGCCGTGGAATTGGCCCATGGGTGGCAGACTGGAAGATAATCCGCATGTTCGCAGCAGCCAATCTTCCAAGTGAGCTCTTCGCGACAAACAATGGTGCCTTTTCGTGGAATGAGATCGATTGCGCTAAAGGCACAATCGATGGCGGAATCGATGGATGATGAGCTTCAGTGCGCAATGAGTTGAGCCAATTCGTGGCATAGATCGATGAATTAAGCGGAAGCATCGCTCGCTGAAATGTCGTTTTCGCAGCTCGGCCTATTCGACAGTAGTGCTTCCAACTCCACTGAAATTCATGAACGTCATGCTCGAACCATCGAGGATCAAGCAACCGAGTCTGAGCCCCATGAGCACAGAGTGCCAGTGGCAGATAGTGATCCCACCAAGGCAAGCCGATCGCTAGTGT
>JBJONT010000043.1:0-18746 GCA_046051705.1 Planctomycetota bacterium
TTGAAAATCATGCTAAAAACGATCGCAGTGGTACTTCGGCAGCAAGCTCACTGACCCTTCGACGTCTTGCCGTGCAAAAGTGGGAAAATTCTTAGGGATTTTTGCTTCGCCCCCCAAGCCGCGCGGAACGAAAAGACTAAAATTCGCTTCGTAGTTATCCGTTGGAGGGCGCCTCGCCGAT
Organism: Planctomycetota bacterium; assembly: GCA_046051705.1. Lineage (GTDB taxonomy): Bacteria > Planctomycetota > Planctomycetia > Pirellulales > Pirellulaceae > JBKCUI01. Next base: position 182 of record JBJONT010000043.1, read on the forward strand.
CGGCCATTGTACCGAGCGAATTTCCGGGGCCCTGAATAGTTCGTAGCTAGCTGGTTTTTTTAAGGGCCTAAATACGATGCGCTGGGAAGGAAGAGAAGAATCTCAAAACGTTGAGGATCGACGTGGTTCAGCAATGCCTGTAGCTGGAATGGCTGGAGGCGGGTTGTTATTTCTGATTCTAAGCGTGGTGATTTCGATGCTACTGGGAGCGAACCCAAGGCAACTGCTCGAACAAGCCGGGCAGCAACAAGGCGCTCAGCAGACCCGAATGCCACCCTCCGCCGAAAACGACAAGGACGCGAAACTCAAGAAGTTCGTCAGTGTTGTTCTCAAGGACAACGAGGACGTATGGTCAACTCTATTCCGTAAGAACCTCAACGCTCGCTACGAAGAACCCAAGCTGGTTCTCTTCACCGGTGCGGTTCGTTCGGCTTGCGGTGATGCAACAGCGGCAGTTGGCCCTTTCTATTGCCCTGGTGATAAAAACGTTTACCTCGATTTCGACTTCTTCAGAACAATGGAGAACGAACTCGGTGCTAAAGGCGAATTTGCCATGGCGTATGTGATCGCCCACGAAGTTGGCCACCACGTGCAAAACCTTCTGGGACTCTCCATGAAAGTCCAACGGATGCAGCAACAAGCCAGCCAAGTTGAATCGAACCAATTGAGCGTTCGATTGGAACTTCAAGCTGACTACCTTGCAGGTGTTTGGGCACACCATGCCCAACAAATGAAGGGGATCCTTGAAAAAGGAGATATCGGCGATGCGATCAACACCGCTCGAAGAATCGGTGATGACGTACTTCAAAAGAAAGCGACCGGCAGGATCCGCGAAGCGGCGTTTACACACGGAAGCGCCGAAGCGAGAGCTTATTGGTTCTCCCAAGGCCTGAAATCAGGTGATCTCGAAGGTATGATGAAGACCTTCGAACTTCCTTACACCCAACTCGATCCGAAGACGATGCAGTAAAAAGGGCAGTGCAGTAAGTAAGGCCATCAGTAATGAAGACGATGCAGTAAGTCGGATTCAACAGGATTAAAATCTCCAAAGGTTTCGGAGCGATGCTTCGAAACCTTTTTTTGTGCACTTATGTTTCGCTGCCTGCTTAGTCCGACTCCTACCCGTTGGTATCCGAACCATGATTTTCTACGACTACTACGCAAACGTACCCAATGAAGCTATCGATGAGTTTATGAAAACTCAACCGATGGGCCGTCTGATAACCGCTAGTAAGGATGGATGTCCACATATTGGGTTGTACCCATTTCTGTATTTGGGAAGTACCATCGAACTGCATCTTCATCGTGACGATGAGCAGCTTATCGACTTAATCGCGAACCCAAAGTGCGTCTTCCAATGCGATGATATCCACACAACTGTGCCATCCCACTGGATTCATCCCACCAATGCGGCTTTCGCTACCGCCTATTACCGGTTCGTAGAGTATAAGTGCCACTCGGAAATCATAACGAGTCCGCAGGAGCTGTCGGAACAACAGAAACGGCTCATGCAGCATTTCCAGCCCGAAGGTGGATACCAACCAATAACCGAGAACGCTTCAGCTTATCAAGGTTCCCTCAACGCCATCGCTGGCCTCCGTCTTACACTCGGGGACCGTCGAGTGAAATGGAAACTAGGGCAGAATCGAAATCCTCAAGCACGAAAGCAAGTCATTGAGCGATTGAGAGAGCGAAATGCTCAAAACGACCGAGAGGCTGCCGATGCAATGCAATGGGCGCTCGATCTCGAACGAAACCCCAGCGATTCCTGAAGCAACACTTAGTCGCCAAGAACCACTGTGTGGGTTCAGAAATAGTGCACCCATGGGCGCTGGGGATTAATCGGATGAGACTATTGCTTGGTTCCGAGCAAGTTCTGTTGTTGCATCCATTCCGCAGCCCGTTTCGGCCAAGCTTGAACTGGGTTCCCGGTATCCCGTAATCCGTAACCATGTCCGCCGGAGGGGTACAAATGGAGGGTGAAGGGGACTTTAAGTGCGTTGAGTGCCATGGCCGGCACCAAAACGTTTTCGCAACCCAAGGCATCATCTTGGGCCATCGTCAAAAACATCGGTGGGGTATCTTTGGTGAAGACCACTTCGGGAGCTAGAGCCGATTTATCGTCCTTTTTGACCATGTATGCTGGATAGATAAGGAGAGTAAAGTCTGGGCGGGGAAGTAGATCATCTGCGGCATCGGTTTTCGGATAGCAAAGAGTTGCAAAACGTGTTGTGAGCATCGTGCAGAGGTTTCCGCCTGCGGAGAATCCCAAGCAACCGACACGTTTCGGATCGATGTTTAGCGTAGTTGCTTTGGAACGCAGAAGATTGATCGCCCGCTGTGCATCTTGCAATGGAGCCTCAAAAGCTTCACGCCCTTCGCGTCGCGGTACACGATATTTCAAAAGTGCAGCGGTAACTCCGATGGAATTTAGCCACTGACAAACTTCTGTTCCCTCGAGATCGTACGCAAGGATGTTGTATCCGCCACCGGGACAGACCAGCACGGCCGCTCCGGTTTTGATTTCTTTGGCCGGCTCATAAATCTCCAGCTCTGGACTGGACACATTTCCGATTCGTATCACGGGTCGATCGGCTACCCCCCGATCCTGCGGCTTTGAAGTATTCCCTTCGGGCGGAAGCTGTTTTGTATCTCCAGGTGCAACCGACTCCCACAACTTGATCACTTGGGTTGGTTTGAAAAGCTCACTACCTCGAATGGCTTCGCTTCCGGCAGGCGACTCTTGGGCTCCAACAGGTGCACATTGGGCTAGAGCCAAGCAAAGGAAGGGGACTGCCGCCGACTTCATTGAGAATTTCTTGAGACCCAATACACCTGCGGTTGATTTACGCTTATTGAAAAACAAAGACATACTAGCCCCTGCGAAGAGGTTTGAGGAAGCGGTCGAATTGGTTGCGGACACGACTGACTGGGTTACTTGCCGAGCTGAGCAAGTAGTTCCGACATTTCGGAGGCAGCGTGCGAGTTACCTTGCGCGCGAGCTTCTTCGATACCATCCCGAAGTAATTCTCGAGCGTCTTCGATCCGTTCTAGCTCGGCGAGTTGTTGAGCTGCCATAAAGAAGGCAGCAACATATTTACTTGCCGGAGCATAGGCCAGTTCGCGCAGGATTTCGATGCTCTGCTCGTGCTCCCCTTCCTTTCGCAATTCCATCGCTAGGGTATAGCGAAGGAATGCATCATTTGGGTCGTCGGCGAGCATCGCCATTATTTTCTCTTTACGCGACATTACTGGCCTTTTGGGAACGGTCGAATTTAGATCGTTGTGCTGTAACATCTAGCAGAGCGAGCTAAGCTAGACGAAAACTTGGTTGTCCAAATTAGGTTAGACGAACAACAGCAACGGGTTACTACAGCGATTTATTGAAACTGTAAGAACCAGGTTGACGGACTTCTACGGCTGGAGCATCACCCCATTCGAGTTTTTCTGGGAGCAACGACAACTTGCTATCCTTGATGTCATCCCAGCGGATGACTTCACCGGAGTAAGCGGCTTCACGACCCATGATAGCCATCAACGTGCTCTTGCACATGTAATCGCCGTTATTGAGCGGTTTGCCTTCGCGGATGGACTTCATCAGTGCGACATGCTCGAGGTAGTACATGCTCGGCTTCTCGCCAGAGAATTTCCAAGGGTTCTCGCCGGTGATTTCATTGGCGAGGACCCGTGCGGTTCCTTGGGTCCCGTAGACGTAGTCTTCGGTCTCATTGAAGCAATTCGGCATTTGACGGGTTGCGGCGTATGTTTTCGTTCCGTCGGCCCATTGATAGACGATGGAAAAGTGGTCGTAGACATCTCCATAGATTGGATCGGTGCGGACTTGGCGTCCTCCCATACCGTAGGCGAGGACAGGTGGAACGTCGTGATGCAACCACATCGACTTATCGAGAGAGTGAATGAACTGCTCGACGATATGATCACCACTAAGCCAGCGGTAATAAAGCCAGTTCATGACTTGGTTGTGCATTGGGGTCCAGAAGTCTTTCGGTTCGCGAATCCAGAGCGTACCGGCAAGGTAGTTTTCTTGGACGGAGATGATCTCGCCGATAGCACCGGAATGGATTTTCTCCATCGTTGCTTGAACCCCTTTGTCATATCGCCAGCAGAGTCCCGAAACCAACGAGAGCCCTTTTTCTTTGGCAGCTTCACTCGCTGCCATGACGCGGCGTACTCCGACGGGGTCTACAGCGACAGGTTTCTCGCAGAAAATATGTTTTCCGGCGGCAACGGCAGCTTCCATTTGCATTGGACGAAAGCCGGGAGGCGTCGTCAGCAATACGACGTTGATGTCCGTCTCGAGCAGCTTATTCATGGCGTCGAGTCCGGAGAAACACTGTTCATCCGGGACTGCATATTGTTCACCAAGCGTTCGCTTGAGGTTTCTTTTCGCACCGTCGAGCCGGTCGTCAGTGACTTCTGCAATGGCAGTCAGACGGCAACCCGAGTCGGCATCCATCGCATCTTTGGCCGCACCTGTTCCGCGACCGCCGGCACCAACAAGCCCGACTTTGATAATGTCCGAGCCTTGGGCGTGAACCGATCGATTGAAAAAGCTAGCGCTCAGGCCAACTGCCGATCCTGCGGCTAGGAACTCGCGTCTCCCTACAGAATTTTGGCTGAGGCTCGCTGTGGAAGCTTTCGAAACGGAAGAAGCGGGTAGATCGTTGGAATCAACACTCATGGCGGGATGGATCCTCAAGGGGTATCGAAATGGGCAAGAATGAGTATTCTTTGCATGGGAGGGAACGAAACTCTCAGAAGAATGGAATGGAATTCCAACTTTTCGTCAGTCTCAACCTTCGTTTATAACCCAACCTTGGCGACATGCAACATAGCCGGATCGAATGTATGAAAGAAACGGGGCCAAGCCAGGGCTAATCCCTGTCTTTTCCCGTTCGACCATCCAATCGAATCCAACACCAACGCAGTACCAAAGGACCGGAATTACCGACCAGAACGCACTTTTCATGAGCGCACAAGAATCTAATAACACTTACCCTGAAAACACCCCCGCTCCGCAAGCGGCTCAGCATAGCCAAGAACAGGATCGGTTCTATGATGCGATCGATCGCGAGAGACTTGCCAAAAGCCTCTCCTCCACCCACCCGATCGAACTTGAAATCGGGTCCGGCAAAGGCCTCTTTTTAATCCGAACGGCAAGTGAGAATCCCGACCGCACGTATATCGGCATGGAGTTAGCAACCAAGTATGCGAGGGAAGCGCAGGAGAAACTTGACAAAGCTCAAATCACCAATGCCGTTTTTTTAGCTTGCGATGCTGTAGCTGTTCTCGCGAACGACATTCCAGACAGCTCAGTTGCAGCTGTCCATGTCTACTTTCCGGACCCTTGGTGGAAATCGAAACACAAGAAACGTCGGGTACTGAGCGATGAGACGATTGTAAACATCGAACGTGTATTGAAACCGGGTGGTGAATTGCATTTCTGGACCGATGTACTGGACTACTACGAAATCGCAATTCCTCGTATCGTCGAACTGACGAAGCTTCAGGGGCCCAAATACGTTCCAGAGCCCCCTGCCCTGCATGCAATGGATTTCCGAACTCACTTCGAACGTCGCACTCGACTCAATGGATTACCCGTCTACAGATCCAAGTTTATACGTAGCACCTCATAAACATAGCTAACTGAAAGGCCGGATTCGTGCTGGAACGATACGAGTACGTTACGCCAACGATGGGGACAACCCTTCGATGTGTCGTATATGCAGAATCGATTGACGAAGCCCAAAGCTGGATCAATGCTGGCCTTTCGGAATTGGAGCTCTGGGTTCCTCAAGTCAACAACTACGACCCGGCGAGTGAAATCTCTCGTCTGAATCAAAGCATTGGAAAAACAGTGCAGGTCTCGGACGGATTGTGGGAAGCGATTCTCGAAGCTAAAAGATGGTGGCAGCTCTCCCAAGGTGCTTTCGATGTAACGTACGGTGCGTTGTTTCAACTCTGGCGAAGCGCAAGGAAAAACAAACAACCTCCATCTCAGTCCGCTGTCCGCGATGCATTGGCAACAACAGGCTGGGACAAAGTAACTCTCAAAGACCAATCCGTTACGATCACCCAACCCGGTGTACTGTTAGATCTCTCTGGACTAGCCACAGGATTCTTGATCGATAAAGCCGTCCGCAAGATGACTTCAGTCGGAGCAAAATCCTTTCTCGTCGATATCGGTGGAGATATCTGTTTAGGTGCCCCTCCTCCCGAAAACCAAGACGGATGGAAGATATCGATCGCAGGATTGACAAAGGACTCTTCACCACTCGAGCAAGTGCAATTGTCGAATTGTGCTATCACGACCTCTGGTGATCGAAATCAAGTCCTAGAGTTTCAAGGTCGCCGGTTTAGCCATTTGATGGATCCACGAAGCGGCGAACCGATGCAGTTCCCGCAGAGCGCTTCGGTAATCGCTAAAACCACTCTCGATGCAGACGCCGGTGCTACGTGCATGGCGATTCTAGGAACAAACATTTCTGACGACCATTTCCAATCGCTACCAATCTCGCGCTGTATCTACCTCTACGCAGATCCTTATGCGAGCTCTCCTGCATCCGAGAACTCTCCATCGAACATTGACACATCCCGAGTGTCCGTTCGTTATCGTTTTTTTGAAAACCCTTGATCCCCCAACCGCTTCTCCCAAAATAAACTTAGCCATACCCCGAACCTGCATCTTTTCCTCTGCGAATCAACCAGGAGTTCACCGATGTCAACCGGTCAAACTTGTGAAGAAATCCTCGACGAACTAAAGGGACTAGGCTCCGAAAGCTACAAACGCATTTTGATGAAACATGGTGTCAAAGAGCCCTGTTTTGGGGCGAAGATTGGCGACATGCAGAAAATAGTCAAGCGAATCAAGAAAGACTATCAACTAAGTTTGCTCCTCTACGCATCAGGGGTCTACGACGCAATGTACTTGGCGGGATTGATAGCCGACGACGCCAAGATGACAAAGAAGGACCTCAAGAACTGGATGGCTAAAGCCAATTGCAGGTCCCTTGCAAGCTGGACCGTGCCATGGGTCGCTTCCGGTAGCGCACACGGTTGGGAGCTTGCTCACGAATGGATCGAATCGAAAAAGGAACTTGTCGCGATGGCCGGATGGGGGACGATTTCGAGCTTCGTATCGATCACCCCTGACGATCAAATCGATCTTGATGGATTGAAAGTCTTGATCGGTCGCATCGCATCGAAGATTCAAAGCGAAAGTGATCTCGTCCGATACCAAATGAACGCTTGCTTGATCGCGATCGGGACCTACGTAGCACCATTGACCCAAGATGTGATCAAGGTTGCCAAGAAGCTTGGTAGTATCCAAGCGGACTTGGGGGATAACGATTGCCAAGTCCCAGACATTATCGACACGCTGGAAAAAGTCACACAGCGAGGTAGCATCGGCAAGAAACGCAAGTCAGCGAAATGCTGAAGCATGGATCAACGCCCGGGTATCACGTATCCGCCCTACGCACTTGTGTGACGTCAGATACGTGACGAAAGATACGTGACGTACGAACTTATCTGTGGTCCGTCTCATCTGCGGTCCGTGTTACCGTGGTCCGTGTTACCGTGGTCCGTGTTATCCGCCGTAAGTACGTTGCGATGGACTTCCTGCCCGATGGTTCGCTTGCGCAAGGCTGTAGAGTCGTTGCCCATGTGGCGTTGGGTATTCTCCGGTAATGCAAACTTGGCAAAGGTGATTTCGAGGTAAATCGATCGCTTTCGCGATGGATTCAACAGGTAGGTACCTCAAGGAATCGCATTCGAGGTTTTCCGCCATTCTTCGTTGAACTTCTTCGGTCAATCCACCGTCCCCAAGGAACTTCGGAGCGTAGAGTTCATCGATGGTCGACATATCGATCCCATAGAAGCAGGGTGCGATGATAGGCGGGCACGCGACTCGGACGTGGATTTCTTTCGCGCCGCCGAGTTCACGAATTCGATTCAACAGAACTTTCATCGTAGTCGATCGAACGATGGAGTCTTCGACCAAAATCACTCGCTTGCCTTCGAGAACTTCTCGAAGCGGAGTGTACTTCATCGATGCCTTTACCTTCCGCGCACGATTCCCTTCGATGAACGTCCTACCAGAATATCGGTTGCGAATCAAACCTTCGCGGCAAGGGATTCGCAGGTGATAAGCCATCGCATCTGCAGCGGCTTTGCTCGTATCTGGAACTGGAACAACAATGGTATCACTATCGATTTCAATTTCTTTGCGGGCGAGTTCGATGCGGGCGAGTTCTTCACCGAGTCGCGTGCGGGATAGGTAGACACTGCGATCATCGAGGGTACTTGCAACGTTCGCAAAATAAATCCACTCGAAGAAACAGTGGGCAGGTGGTTGATCCGGCACATATTTCCGCTGCTCGATTCCTTGAGGAGTCACGAGCATGCAAGTACCCGGCTGCAGAGAATGAATCATCGAGCGGTCGAAACCGAGGTTAAATAGAGCGACACTCTCACTTGCGGCTGCGAACAACGAGCCATCGAAAGCGTAGCACATCGGCTTGATCCCTTGTGGATCGCGAGCGAGGAGCAACTCACCTTTCGCAGTCAGAAGCGCTAGCGAGAAGGCACCATCGAAGCCTTTAGCCGCATTCGCAAATACATCGATCAGTGAGAGGGTTGGATTTACGGTTAATTCCCGCCCAAGCTCATGCAAGATGATTTCGGTATCCGTGTCTCGCGCTAGGTGATGATCCCCTTCGCGGGTCAATTTTTCGCGAAGTTCGAGATAGTTTGCCAATTGGCCGTTAAAGCAAAACGAAAACCATTTGTGCTTGTGAATGTGTTGGCGTTCGAACGGTTGAGCGTAGTTCTTATCGTCTTGACCACAAGTTGCATAACGGACGTGCCCAATAGCGGCAGAACCGACCAATTGTTGCATGATCGCTTCATGCTTACCGCGATGCGAAAGCCGGAAAACTTCGCTGACGGTTCCGATATCTTTGTGGGTTTCGAGCAACAGCGATCGCTGGGGGTTAAAGCTCGTCATGCCGGCGGCAAGCTGCCCGCGATTTTGGATGTCTTGAAGCATCCTCGGAAGCAGATACGAAGTCGCCTCGATACCGAGTCCGCTACAAAGCGGGCTTTCGGGGGCGGATGGAAGATGGTAGACAGCCGCTACCCCACACTCGTGATGCAATTCACTCATACGCAAGCTTTTTACCGGAACGACGAACCGAACCCACAAGGCGAGCCCACAAGGCGGGTCAGTGTAACCCAATCTTCACAGTCTTGAAACCGCTAAACACCCTTTGGCAAGTCGATTACTTTTGATTGCGTATTCTCAGAACGATCAATTTGCATCGGTTACAGAAGAATTACCGATCGAGACGATTTGCGGTTCACGTTCGCGAAGGCGTCGCAACTGCCCGCAAGCAGCTTGGATTTCATCCCCTTTTCGTTGCCTGAACATAACGTTGATCCCGCCGTCGAGCAGGATTTTTCGAAACTGGTGGACAGCGGTCGACGACGGTGTTTGGTAAGGCAAACCGGGTACCGGATTGTAGGGGATGACATTCAACATTGCGGTTCGGTGCCTGAGCAACTGCACGAGTTCCTGGGCGCACGCAGGCGAGTCATTTAAATCACCGAGCAAAACGTATTCGAAAGTCAGCCGACGCTTGGTTTTTGCGAAATAACGATCGGCGGCTTCGATAATCGCCCGGATGCCGATCGACTTATTGACCGGCACAAGCCGATTGCGAAGGGGATCGTTCGGGGCGTGCAAACTGATCGCCAAATGGTAAGGTGCATCAGAGGCAGCAAGTTTATCGATTGCCGGTGGCAGACCGACCGTACTGATGGTGATTCGACGTGGGGAAATCCCCAATCCCAAGTCGGGATCTTTTGCAACCGACAATGCGTCTAAGACCCGCGGTAAATTTGCAAGTGGTTCCCCCATCCCCATCATCACGATGTGGCTTAATCGTTCATCGACTTCGAGCAGATGCTGCAGTTTCAACATCTGCTCAAGGATTTCGCCACGTGTGAGATTTCGCTCTACACCATCTAGACCACTCGCGCAGAACACGCATCCCATCGCACAACCGACTTGACTGCTGACGCAAATCGAGCGTCGAGGACCGTCGCGCAACAAAACGCATTCGATCCTTCCACCATCGGCCAATTGCAAAAGTAGTTTTTCTGTTCCATCGCCGGCTTGTTGGTGCGCGACGAGGGTTGTTCGAAACAGATCAAAATGTGTATCGAGTTGTTTGCGAAGATCCTTCGGAAGATCCGTCATGTCCTCGAATCGCTTGGCGCGGCGTTGGTAAATCCAACGTTGAATTTGAGCCGAACGAAACTTCGGCCAACCTCGCTCGACGAGCCAATCTGTCAATCCTTCGCTCGACATGTCCAGCAGATGGCTTCGCTCGGGCTCTACTGGCACGGCGTTACTTACACCGGAACTTAAACCGGGGCCTGCAACGATTGGAGGTACCGAATTGGGTCGGTCGCCTTGCGATGGTTCGCTCATAGCGGATGATTGGATTGACGGTCGAGTGGAAAGTTCAGGGCGGAAGTCTGACAGATTGATGGCCCTGGATTATTTTAGGGCTTTCGCCACTTTTAACCATTCTAAAACAAAGTCCCACAGGCCAGAAAAGACCAGTAAAAGGGTGGGTGGTTTCTCCGGCAAGCTGGCTGATTTGGCGAGTTCCTCGATCGTTAAAAACGTCCGAGCATCGAAAAGTGAACGGATCTCAAACCGCTCCTCCATTTGCAATGCGATCGTTAAATCGGCAAGTACACCATCAGGCGTCTTCCCTCGAATCAATGCGATCTCCCCCAAGCGATAACCATGTTTAACCAGCCGAACCGTCCACTGCCAATCGGAGAGTACCGAAGCCCCTGTCGCAGTGCTCTGTGCATCGGTTGGTTGGGGGATTGGAAGTTCCTCTGATGATCTTGGAGCCGATGGCAACGACGAAATCGTCGGAACAGGGGGAACCGCCAGAACAGGAGGAACCGATGCCGCGGGAGAAGCAGACGGAGCGGGTGAAGCAGACAGGGCAGGCGGGGTTGTTGGAACGGTCGAAGAAGTCTGAACAGGGGAAGCGGAAGGTGCTGGCTGGCTGGAATCCCATGTTGCCTCGCGCTGCTTCGCCGATTGCTTAGGAAGCTCCAGCGCGGTCTCGCTTGCATCGCTCGCATGCCAAGCGTTAGCAAAAAAATCGGATACTGATTTCGGGATCCCTCCTGCATCCGCTCTGCTGGATTTACCCAACTCCGTCAGCACTAAAGTTTGCTTACCGAGTTTAAACTCGGCTTGTGCTAACAAACCAGCTTCGAGCATCACCTCGAGGGCTTGCGTTGAATGGGCTTTCTTCCAAGGTTTTAAAACACCGAATTCAGGAAGTCGTTCGAGTCGTAGGCCGGTTACTGACTTGCTGGCCGTCCCCGCAAAGTGTTGAGCAAGCACCGTTTTGCTCAGATACCCATGGGTCCGTTCGATGGCGTTGAGCAAAAGCTGCACGGTTTGAATCGCTTTACGATGCACTTCGGCTGAGATCTCCACCGTTTGTTTCTTACCACTCGAAGTCTTCTTTGCATCTGCGTTTTTCTTGGTTTCAACCTTAGGCTGTACGCTCGCAACCGAGAGAGGCTCCTTCTGAGTCGCTTGGGGCTTTGCTGATGATTTCAATGGCTCGATACTTGGAGTCACTTCGATACTTGGAGTCACTTCGGAAGGCGTCGCGGTCGGGACACTATCGGAGGCTGCATTCAATGCAATCGGATCGGGCGGTTTGACAGCTCGCTGTTTGGGAAGCTTGGGCCACCCCGAACGACCTTGGCAGCGATCGCATATATTGCAGTCGGAAGCAGACGAGTCGCCAAAGTAAAGGAGAATCGTCTTTTGTCGGCATGCTTTAGACCGTGCGTAGCCGACCATTTGATCGAGCTTTTCGTAGTCAGCTTTCCTGCGGGCGGCCAAGGCTCCGTGATCGATCTTCAGATCATCGAAGTGCACATCCTTGCGTCGAAAGTGGATCGCTCGGCCACGGAAAGGAGGAACGTACTCGAAATCTTCAAGCTTATTGAGTTCCCGCAGATGTCGGTTCATCGTCTCGCGATCCATCTGCAACTGCTCCATCAACCAACGGGGATGGATGTATACGGCTTCGTCTCTTCGATCGCCAACCGCCTTTTCAACCAATCGCAACACGTTTCGTCTTGCGGATGCGTCGCGTGGTAGAAGATCAACAAACGTCGATAATCGATTAGACAGTCGAAACATCGCCAACCCGCCGGCGACTTCCAATCGCTCGAGAACGCCGGTACGACTGAGAATTTGCAAGGCTGAGTTGACCGCTTCGGCGGTGCTGGATCGATCGATCTTCTCTTTGATTTCCTCGGCGGTCAATTCGATGGGATCTTCTTCGCAACGCAGTAGAAACTCGTAAACCGACTGAAGGATTTCCTTCGACGGATTTGCATTCTCGATGAAGAACTCTTGGATGTAGCGATCTTGGGGGCTAAACAACAGGACGCATTGCGAAAGGAGTCCATCGCGTCCGGCGCGGCCTGCTTCTTGGTAGTAGGCTTCTAACGTCCCTGGCATGTTGTAATGGATGACGTATCGCAGATCCGATTTATCGATCCCCATTCCAAAAGCGTTCGTGGCGACTATCGCCTTGAGCTTCCCAGCCATGAATTGATCTTGAACGTGCTTGCGCTGTTCAGGGAGCAAACCTGCGTGGTATGCAGCCACGGGAAGTTTCAGATCCTCAGTAAGTTTCTCTACTAGCGTCTCGCATCGTTTGCGTGTTGCGACATAGATGATCCCCGATTCATCGCGCCCATCGAGGAAGTCGATCAAGTTCTTATCTTTGTCTCGGTCGCTCATGCTGTAGACCGAGCCGAAGTAGAGGTTATCGCGAGCGAACCCCGTGATAAACGTCCTGGCCGTGCTCAACTGAAGGCTATCGAGAATGTCCTTTCGAACCCGAGGGGTCGCAGTGGCGGTCAGAGCGATGGTCTGAACGTTGCCGAGGGCTTCGCGAAATCGGCCCAGACGATGATAGTCCGGTCGGAAATCGTGGCCCCATTCGCTGATGCAGTGGGCTTCGTCGATGGCCAAGAGCTGGATCGGAGTAGCTCGGATCGCATCGAGAAACTTTTGGTTTCGCAGTCTCTCAGGGGCAACATATACCAACGAAAACTTACCCGACGCGACTTGGTCAAGCCGCTCGGATTGTTCTTGCATCGTCAGCGAGCTATTGATCAGGGTCGCGCGGATTCCTCGGCGTTCAAGCCCGTCGACTTGGTCTTTCATCAAGGCGATCAGGGGGGAGACGACGATCGTTAAGCCTGGACGCACCAAGCTTGGAAGCTGGTAACAGAGGCTTTTGCCGCCTCCGGTGGGCATAACGCATAGGCAATCTTTGCCGGAGATAATATGTTCGATGACTTCTTTTTGCCCACGCCGGAAATTCTGCAAGCCAAATTTGGCTAATGCATCCGATAAATCGAGCGAGGTGGCGGATCCTGTCATGGGGGACGGTGCCTTGAGGCGAAAATAGAAGCGGGATAGCCCATTAGAGTACTCAGTCGAGCACCCACCACAGTGTAACGAATTCCCGGTTTTAGGGGACGGACTGGTAAATTCAATCCCGTTAAGTTGGTCCTCGCACGGATGCGAAGGTTTCTTCGGCAAGTCTTGCCGATCAGCCGGCGTGCTGCTGCGAACGCCCAAAACCGAAATGGGTAAGCCTGATAAACTTTCGCAAAGAAATCGACTTTGACGTTTAGAATCCTCGGGTAGAAGATGTTAAACTGTGAGGGCTTGGCAGGATGCTAGCCCCAAGGAATTTGCAACCTGACCCTTGACCTTGAAATGATCAGCGAATCCGAATGACCAGCCATTTCGATCGTTCAAAAGCAAACTTAGTTATTTCTGCGACAACCCAAAAGTTCACGCAGCGTACTCGCCAGCCCATGCGTCGGCTAGTTTCGGGGCTTATGGGAGTCAGCTTTGCGTTGAATTGCTTTTACTGCCGAACGAACGAAGTCTACGGGCAAGACCCTTTTGGCGATCCGGGTTTTGGAACAACTCCAAGTCTCACGCCTACGGCACCTCCATCGACGCGGTCCGCGCTCGATCCCAATGAAACCAACGCTGTCGTTCGATCATTGCGAGCCAATCCGCCTACGACACCCAAGGAATTCGGCAAGGCTCTGGATTGGATGACACGGATTCGGCGTTGGGATGAGACCGGCGCTTGGTTGGATGAAATCGCGAAGCTTCCCCTCGACGGTCCTTCGGCAATCGAAATACTGCAGTCCGCAGGTGCAAGAGCTATCGGTGCTATCGAGTCGAACCCGAAGGCCTTCCGTCCCGAACATCAACAAACGATCGCCAAGCTGCGTCAACTCGCTGATCAGGAGATCCACTCTCCGGCGAACTTGCAACGGCACGTCATACGCTTAACAAGTCCAGACCAAGCGGAGAGACTGCGTGGATACGACGGCCTTCGGGCCGCCGGCGATTCTGGTATTGCCGCGATCCTTAACGCCGTGATGCGACCGAATGGATTGGTACCCACTCCTTCGATGGTCGAAGCCTACTCATTGCTCGGACCGCAAACCACGAAAGCATGGCAAGCCGCCATGACAACCCAAAACATCGATTCGAGAGAACGATTGATTCGACTCGTCAATCGCTCACCACAAGCGGACATGGGCCCGGAATTGCTTGCAGCCTTGCACGACCAATCGATCAGCCAAGCAACGCGACAAGGAATCAGCGATTCTTTGATCGCACGGGGCAAATCGATCCCCAACGCCAAGCAATCCTACGAGTATGCAGCGACGATTCTCGACCGATCCTTGGATCAATATCGTCAACTAACGAAACTCAACGACGTCCGTACTCAAACGACGTGGGCTTTAGGTGAGGATGCAACAAGCGTGCAGCCCACAAGTGCCAACGCTGCAGAACTAGCTCTCGCGAGAGCTTCCCAAGCAGCCATTACAACGCTCAGGTCAGAGTCCAGCGGCGATGCAGTCTCTGCCAAAGCGATCGTTGCCATGATGGAAAAACTCTCGCATGAAGATTCGCGAGACTTGACAGCCTCCGAACATTTTCAGTCGCTGGTCCCAAGCACCCTACGCGATAGCCACGAATTCGCATGCTTGATCTGGGATGCGGCCGAACAAGAATCTTTACGTGGAGCGAAAGCCCTCGCTGTTAGTAACTTGGTGCGATGGCAAGGCAAACTCATGCCCCCACCCGTCAGAGATCGATTAGTACAAGCCGCGAATTCGGGGGATCCTCAAGTCCGTTATCCGGCCACAATCGCTTTGATGAATTCGTTGCTCGATCAACGGCAACTTAGAACCGTCTCGACCGACTCAAATGTGGAGCGAACAACGCTTACTTCGAGCGTTGATCGAAGCGAACCTGCTGGATTTCAAGGCTCAAGCCGCGTCGATTTCGTTGGTCGAGAAATGCAACGGCTGATGGCTGACCCGATGGTCATGATTGTCGGTGCTAGTCCCTCGCTTCGATCCCACATGCATCAGCTTGTAGAACAAATGGGATTTCGGTACGTCGAAGCTTCCTCGGTCGACGACGTGTTCAATACACTGCGAAACGCGACTCCAGTAGAAGCAATTTTTATTCTCGATCACCTTCGCGATTTGGACCTTGGTCAATTGGTTCAAAGAATTCGCATCAATCCATCGACATCGACCGTACCGATCGCGTTGCTTGCTGATTCTCTAAGCAGCCTTGAGCACTCCGTCGCGAATTCTGATCCTGGGGTGATTGTGGGTTCTGTTCCGCCAACGATCGATGGTTTTGGGGACATAGTCCACCGCATGGATGATGTGTTGGGGTATCCGAGAACGACCGCCGCGGACCGTGTTGGATGGAAGGAAAACGCAGCGAATTACTTCCGACAACGCTTTCCGCAGGAAGAAGTAACCGATGGGACAGGGGTCTCTATTCGGTTAGCTGATACGCAAGCCGAGCAACAAAATTTGCTACGGATAGCATCGGACGCTCAGGAGCCAGCGAAGCGTCGCGAGCAAGCAAGCCAAATTTTTGTGCAATCCGTGCAAAGATTTGGGCTATTGATCTCTACCGATATGATCAACGGTCAGTACGATGTTTACAACACACGCGGGGAAACCGAGCCGGTCACCCGCATCGTCGTTGGCCGAGTTCTCGACGCGATCGACGCAGAGTATGGTCGGCAGACCGAGTCGAATCCTTAAGCGGCGTCAAATCCGCCTGTGGTATCGACCTTTCAAGGGGCATTGTGAACGAACCGACCGGCAGGGAATTTTGGGATTAGAGTCGGATCGAAATGGCGAACGCAGGGCATGACGACGGGCAGCAATGGGGAGGGCCACGCGAGTTCCTACCCGGAGTGATCGGTTCGTCTCCAGCGATGCAAAAAGTTGCTTTTCTGACCAAGCGAGTTGCGAAAACAAACGCTTCGGTATTGCTTCTAGGGGAGACTGGTACAGGGAAAGAAGTCATCGCGAATGCGATCCACCAGCTTAGTCACCGCGTAGGCGGCCCTTTTGTCAAAGTGAATTGCGGTGCACTAAGCGAAAGTTTGCTTGAGAGTGAACTATTTGGTCACGTGCGTGGAGCGTTTACTGGTGCGGTTGGCAATCGGGCAGGGAGATTTGAAGCTGCCCACACGGGAACGATATTTCTCGACGAGATCAATAGCACCTCACGTCACTTGCAAGTAAAGCTGCTGCGAGTATTGCAACAGAAGCAATTTGAGCGTGTTGGTGACACCGAAACAGTCACGGTCGATACTCGGTTGATCGCCGCAAGCAACAGGGATTTGGCGGTTGAGATTCGCGAAGATCGATTTCGCGAGGATCTCTATTGGCGATTGAACGTGGTTCCTATTGAATTACCACCTTTAAGGAAACGTCGAGAAGACATCCCGTTGCTAGTTTCGCACTTTTTAAAAGTTTACAGCGAGCAAAACGAACGGTTCGTCGTACACATCCAGCCCGCGGCCATGGTTGCGCTTCAAGACTACCATTGGCCAGGGAATGTTCGAGAATTGCAGAATTACGTTGAGCGTGCGGTTGTGATGTCCGAGACCGACGAATTGACCGTCGATCTTTTGCCAGGTGTCGTCACAGGCAATCCGACGCCACAAGAATTTGCCGTTCCGACGAAGGCCATACCACTTGACTTTGAATCCCTTACGAAACAATTGGTTGCCGAGGGACTACGATTAGCAAAGCCGGACCAGAACGATTTGCATGCGAGGGTTGTCGACCGGGTGGAGCGGGAATTGATCATTCAAGTCCTGCAGAGTTGCGGCAACGTGCAGACCAAGACCGCGACTCGTTTGGGCATTAACCGGAACACCTTGCATAAAAAGATGAAGGATTACAATCTCGAAGAGAACGAATCGAGCGATTCGTGACAAAGGAAGAGCAGGATAAGACAATGCCGGAGCGTTTCAGCAGCATTCAATCGGCGGTAGACGCCGTTGCGGCGGGCAAGGTAGTCATCGTTCTTGACGACGAACATCGTGAGAACGAAGGTGATTTTGTTTGTGCAGCCCAGTTGGTCACCCCTGAACTGGTGAACTTTATGCTCTCAGGACATGGGCAATTGTGTTGCTCCATTCTCCCTTCCACGGCGCGGCGGTTGGAGTTGCGTCCCCTTGTCGAGACCAACACATCCCCGTTAAGCACCGCTTTCATGACCCCGGTAGACCATGCGGGATGCAAGACGGGGATTACAGCCGCAGAACGAGCCGAGACCATTGTTCGTCTTGCAAATGAACAAACCCAGACTTCGGACTTTGTTAAGCCCGGACACGTGTATCCTCTCTTGGCCATGGAAGGAGGAGTCTTGCGGCGAGCTGGACACACCGAAGCCTCGATGGACTTGGCAAGAATGGCTGGGTTGGCACCCGCCGGAGTTCTGTGCGAGATACTCAACGCCTCGGGTGATCGAGCCACACGCGATGAATTGATCGCGTTGGCGCAAACTCATGGACTCGAAATTATCACCGTCGAACAATTGATCTCTCACCGACGGGTGAACGAAAAGCTCGTATCACGAGCATCACAGTGCCGTCTGCCTACAAAATATGGTGAGTTTCAAGTAGTGGTGTATGACGTGCAGTTCGAGAGCCAAGAGCCGATCGCACTTACATTCGGTGACATTCAAGCTGACGGTCCGGTCGCACCTTTGGTTCGCATGCATAGCAGTTGTTTTACCGGGGATTTGATCTCCTCGCTGCGATGTGATTGCGGTGACCAATTGCACTTGGCCCTAGAAGCCATCGCCAAGGAGGGGCGGGGGGTTTTGGTGTACTTACCCCAAGAAGGTCGCGGAATCGGCTTAGCTCAGAAAATCCGTGCCTATGCACTTCAAGACGAAGGTTTGGATACCGTGGAGGCAAACCATCGACTAGGGTTTAAAGCCGACATGCGAGACTACGGTGTCGGACTGCAAATCCTCAAAGACTTGGGGCTTCGGGACATTCGTTTACTCACGAATAACCCAAAGAAAACCGAGGCTTTTAATCTT
>JBJONT010000044.1:0-2916 GCA_046051705.1 Planctomycetota bacterium
CAGGCCTTACGGTATGGGCCCCAGTGGAAACCCTTGAGACCGCTTTTCTCAACGGTTCGATGTTCGAAGTCCGACGCAGTATCCTAGCGAATTGGTTCCCAGGTCTGCTGTTTTCTCTCGCACTTACCGCCATCCTCGGCTCGCACGAACTCGGCCACTATATCGCGACTCGACTCTACCGAATCCGCTCAACGCCACCACTCTTTATCCCGTTCCCCATCAGTCCGATCGGAACCTGCGGGGCTGTAATTCTTATGGATGGTCGCCAAGCCGACCGGAAACAAATCTTCGATATCGGTATCGCCGGCCCAATCGCCGGACTCGTCGTAGCTATCCCTGTCGCTATCGTCGGACTGCTGATCGAACTACCACTGCGATCCGGTGGTATCCCTTCCTACACCTTCGGCCAACCTTTGCTAATCCAAGCCCTCGAAGCCATTATCGGTCATTCAGTTGCAATCTCCAAAACACCAACCCCCATCCCTTCCACCGATTGGCTGGGGCTTTGTCCGGAATGGGTCGAAGGTGTCCAAAATATCGATATGAACCCACTGCTGATGGCTGCTTGGGTCGGCTTGCTGGTTACCGGCCTGAATATGATCCCCATCAGCCAACTCGACGGCGGTCACGTGATCTTCGGTCTACTCGGCAGAAAATCTCACCTGTTCTCTCTCATCGCATACGCCGCTTGCATCGCCTACGTGATCTTCGGTGCATTGGTCTTCGGCCAAGGCATGTTCGTCCTGATGCTAGTGCTGGTGACCATCATGGGGATCAAACACCCCCCGAGCCGCAATGATGCCGTCGAACTCGGACTGTTTCGTACACTCCTGGGTTGGGCAACCTTAAGCCTACCCCTTTTGTGTATCCCCCTTCGCCCCGTTACCCTTATACAATAATCTGCCCAACCATCAGTGACCTGCGGCTTCGGTAACCTATGGCTACTCTGCGAAAACGTAATTTCCAAGCCTTCTCTTCCATCGGACTCGTCATCGCGTCCTCGATCTTCGCGCTGGTAGCCTCAGGCCTGAAAGCCTACAACGATGTTGTTTACTCAGGACTTCACACTTTCTCACTGATCGTGATGCTCTTCGCCTTCGTCTTCTTTATCGGGGTCTTCATGACCCAACGAGGAAAACCTGTCCCGGACTTAAGCCTTCACAACACACCCCCTCATACCACCATCGTCGCTCCTTGCACTTCAAGAAACTTCCTGTTTGTCGATCCGCAACAGAACTTCCGCGATATGCCGCTCGGTCAAACGGGTACTCAAGACGCCGAGCCCAAGCAGAACTTTCCGGTCTTTGGAAAACTTTCCCTGGCGCGTCGTCGAGAAATTCGTGTAGCAATCATCCGCAATGCGTTCGTCGATATGCACCTTCTCGAACAACTCGTTCGTCTTCCAAACCTCACTTTAATCGACTTGCAACACTGTCGCATCGCCCCAGAAACATGGCACTCTTTCAGCGAATTTGACAAATTGAAACATTTAGCTGTCTATGCCACCGCCGATCCGAACGAAGAAATTGAATTCACTTACACCCTGCCCGAAATCAAAACAATCTTCGCACGGACAGAGTTTATCCCCTCGCAACCCAAAGATCTCTAAAGTCGTATAAAATACCTATTCGGTTGCCCACACTTTCTTTTCGTCGGATTTTGCACCTCTAAACTCGCATCAGCACCTGGCATCCCCCAACGCTGAATCGGGAGTCTTATTTTGCCTAACGCCAATTCCCCCAATTCAAGCCCCCGGGCACCGGAATCGAACCGAACAAAACGCCGCTTGATCGGGATTTTCGCAAGCCTCTTCGCGATGCTCGCCGCTGCAGCAATCGTCTATACCGCTTGGAAATACCAACGCGACAACGATCCGATCCAACGCACGAAAACGACCGATGAACGCTTCGAACAACGCGTTCGCGCCGCCGCTTTCCTTGAAAATGTCCAATACGATCGCGCCCTGGAAATCTACGACGACCTCCTTCACAACGAACCGAAATCACTACCCATTCTTCGCAACCGCGCAATCGCTTCCCTTGCGAACGTCAAATACCACGTCGACCTTGCCCAAGACCAGCAAGCCAATGACGTAGAAAAAATCCGAGCGATGCTCCCAGGCCTCTTCGACGCTTCTGCCACCGCTATCGCAGAATTCATCGCCGTCGCTCCCGACGAGCCTATCGGATACCAACTGAGCATCCTGCGTGACATCCGCTGGATCTCCGTCCTTGCCGCCGCAAACCCGATCATCGCCGACGAAGAACAAGCTCGACTTTTTGAGAAACTGCAAGAATACGTCAGGAAATTCCCAAGCAACACGTTTCTCGTCACCCAGTTCTCTAACGCTGCGGAGAGCCTCAGCGCCGTCAACCAAAACGCTCTCGAACTAACCATCGAACCCCTGAAAACCGCTCACCAAGCCCACCCGCGAAACCTCTACCTGCTGTGCGTCTTGATCCAACGACTCGTGCAACTGAAAAATCCCGCCGCCCTCGATTACGTCGAACCACTCGCCAAACTCCTCGAACCCTTCGAGTGGAAATGGAAAATGGAACGACGCCCAAGAGACCTCAGCGACCTTCGCCGCGCTACAGAAGTCGGTAAATCCAACGTCGATAACGCATTGTCAATCCTCATCGGTTGGGTCGGCGAAGCCAAGTCGACCGAAGGAAGCCTCGTCGATGCAAAAAGTATCGATGTCAACGAACTGGCCTTCCTCGATCTAAGCGACGTTCAAAAGATCCTTCAAAATCGCCCACCAGAAAACGCTCCCGCACCTCCCCCTGCCCCAACCCTAACGACCATCGAACTGCCCACCCCCCAATCATCAAACCCGCCGTCATCCAACCCGCCGTCATCCAACCCGCCGTCATCCGCCATCCTCGGCACAAAATTCTACGACTGGAACGTCGA
>JBJONT010000045.1:0-20433 GCA_046051705.1 Planctomycetota bacterium
TCCACTTCAACTCGACAAGGACGACCCTTGCGCGGGCCACAGAAGATCTCACGACGACCAACAACGGCTCAATTCTGTTGCAGAGCCTCAACGGAGACATCGTCGTACGACCTGGCACCGATGGAGAACCGGGGATATCAGCCAATGGTACGGGCAACATTCTGCTACAGACTCTTAACTCAGGGACTATTCTTACCCAAGCCGATGTGCGATCGGGTAGTGGGCATATTACCCTTAGCAGCTTCGATGACTTGGTGGTCAACGAACGCCTTCAAACTTCCAGCCCGGGAACGATCTATTTAAATTCGTTAGGAACTGTCTCTGTACAGTCGCTGACAACAAACAATACGAATTTAGGCGTATCCGCAGGTGAGGACATTGTTCTCGGGACGATCCAAGCTGGAAACGGAAACGTTGCACTTTCAGCAGTGGGAAACATCGTCGATAACGAGACGATCAACACCGGACGCAATGTATCGGCCCACGGCTTGATCATGAAAGCTACCGGTATGATCGGTGGATCGGATACTACCAGTCCATCGGACATCAATCGCCATGCGATAAGTACAGCAATAACCAGCCTCACGGCGCAGAGTGCAAGTGGGATTTACGTTCAAGAACTCGACGGTTTGGCGGTTACTTCCGTGGTAGTACCGGTAACCGAAGTTCAATTCCGTGGCACAACGCTTGGGCGTACAAGCACCCAAGAGGACTTAACCACAACGATCAACGGTCCGATCAAAGTTCAAAGCACCGACGGGGACATCGTCGTTAACGGCGGAACTCCTGGTAGCAATGGCGTTACAGCTAACGGTACAGGAGATATCCTCCTGCAAACGCTCAACAGCGGCACGGTCGTGTTGAACAGCACAGTCGCCACTGGCAGCGGCAACATCACTCTTGCTGCAAACGGCTCCATGGTGATCGGTGATTACCTGCGAACCGCTGCTCCGGGCTCGATCGTCCTTCGTTCGGGTGGTTCGGTCTCGATCGGCGATGGTGGACTGAGCACCAACAACGCGAACCTCGCATTGTTCGCCGCCGGTGACATCTCCTTGGGAGCGATCAACTCCGGAACAGGAAACGTTTACCTTGATGCGACAGGAAGGATCGCGCGCATCACCCCAGGTAAAGACGAGATCAACATCACGGCATCAACTGCAACGCTCCTTGCAGGCGTAAAGATCGGAGACGCTGATCAAACCAACATCGTCAACGATTACAACTTCAATGCAATCACGACGAACGTCGCAACCCTTGCCGCACGCAGCGCGACGGGGATCTACATCTTCGAACAATCTGGGGTTACCGTCGATCGCATCATCACCAGTATCGCCGAAGTCCATTTCAACTCGACGACTGCGAACACTATGATTGCCGTAGAAGATCTTACGACGACTAACAATGGTTCAGTCCTCTTGCAGAGTCTTCAAGGAGATATCCTTGTTCGGTCGGGAAGTGCCGGTGAACCGGGGATTTCTGCTGATGGCAATGGCAACATCCTTCTTCAAACTCTACAAGCTGGAACCATCCGTACGGAAGGTAACATTGTTTCGGAGACAGGACACATATCCTTAAATAGTCATGATGATTTAACGATCAATGAACGGCTAGCAACAAATGGTTCTGGGACGATTTACCTCAGTTCTCAAGGATCGGTTTCGATCGACTCACTGCATACTACGAATACAAATCTCGGGGTGCACGCACAGCGAGCTATCTTATTAGGGGTAATCGATGCGGGAAGTTCGAACGTTTCCTTGGATGCCCTTGGCAGCATTCTCGACAACCCATCGTTGAACGCAGGTAGAAATGTTACTGCATCGGGATTGACGATGATCGCCAAGCAGTTCATCGGAGGGACGGATTTAAGCGGTTCAATCGATGCGAATCGCAATGCAATTACAACATCGGTAGAGATATTGAGCGCCCGTAGCGGGGCGGGTATCTATTTGCAAGAACTCGACGGCTTGACCATCACAAGTGTGACAACACCGCTTAGTCAAGTTCGATTCAATGGCAATGTAGTCGACCGCACGACAACAGATGAGGATTTGACGACGACGAACAACGGGACAATTCTCGTTCAAAGCTTAGATGAAGATATTGTTGTTGAAGCTGGATTCTCAGGTGAGCCAGGGATTCGAGCAAACGGTAGTGGTAACATATTGCTGCAAACCGTTCATTCTGGAACGGTACGTACCCAAGCAGACATCGTATCTGATTTCGGTCATATCACTCTATCTACGCATGATGATTTGGTGATCAATGAAAAGCTCAGGACATCAAGTCCCGGAAGTATCTTTCTGAAATCCGATGAGAGCGTATTTGTTGAGTCGCTGGAAACCAGAGATACGAATCTTGGTGTCGTTGCAGGTAACGATATTCAACTTGGAACGATCCGCGCCGGACAAGCGAATGTTACTTTGACAGCCCAGCGAGACATTCTTGATATCAGGGCAATCGACAGCGGAAGAAACATTGCGGCGAATGGACTATCGATGGTTGCGGGCAATTCGATAGGTGCTTCTGATTTGAGTGGGATGCCAAGCGGAAACCGAAATGCGATTACAACCGCAGTGAACACACTGGCAGCACATAGTGCCACTGGAGTTTATGTGCAGGAACTCGATGGGCTTACGGTCACCTCGGTCAGCACTTCTCCTGCTGCGATACTTTCGATGGCACAGGTTCACTTCAATGGCCAACTGAGCGATCGCTCTACGACCGTTGAAGATCTAACGACAAGCAGCAATGGTCCGATCAAACTGCAAAGTCTCACGGGTGACGTGGTTATTGGCCCGGGCACTTCGGGAACGAATGGCGTAACGGCAGATGGTTCGGGTGACATTCTATTAGAAACATTAGACCGTGGGGCGGTGAAACTGCAGGCCGTTGTACAAGCGGGTAGCGGGCACATTACCGTTTCAAGCTTCAATGACATCGTTGTGAACGACACACTTAAAACCGGTGGTGGTGGTACGGTGTGGATCGAATCGCAAGGAGACGTTTCGTTAGCGACCTACCGGAATTTCGGAAGCAATCTTGGGGTTCGTGCTCAAGGTGATATTCTGCTTGGAACGGTTGACGTGGGTGGATCTCAAGTCTATTTAAATGCAGCAAACGATATCGCATTAGCTAGACCGATCGGTAGTGAACCGACAATTCGTTCGGTGGCTGCATCCCTAAAAGCAGGTGGCTTGATCGGTGCATCGGGAGTGGGGGGAATAGGACAATACAATCCGTTTGCGTTGGAGACGCAATTAGATAGCCTTGCAGCGGAATCTCGCGATGGG
The DNA here is from genome assembly GCA_046051705.1 of Planctomycetota bacterium. GTDB lineage: Bacteria > Planctomycetota > Planctomycetia > Pirellulales > Pirellulaceae > JBKCUI01. Next base: position 3,297 of record JBJONT010000045.1, read on the forward strand.
ATTTTTATCCGCGAACGCGATCAGATCACGATTGACAGAATTGAAACTGAATTGTTTCGTGTTCACTTCAATTCAAGCCGCTCCGGGTTCGTCGAATCACAAGAAGATTTGGTAACGACAGTCGAAGGATCCATCCAGCTTCATGCCATCGCAGGGGACATCCATGTTTTGCCAGGAAGTGTCGATGCGAAGGGAATTCTTGCAAACGGACGCGGAGATATCGATTTGCGGACCATTGATCAGGGGTCTATTTTTGCTCGGGCAACGATCGAGTCGGGTTCTGGTCGTATATCGCTTGATGCATTAGCCAGTGTTTGGATCGACAAGACTGTTTCGACGGGCGGAGATATACAATTACGAGGGGTCGAAGGCTCGATCGATGAGCTTTCGGGTGATGCGAAGGTGATCGGTGATGAATTGACGATCATATCCGGTGCGCATACTCACTTGCATGACACGACAGTTCGAACGCTAAGCGGAGCAACAGGAACGAATGCGCGGCTTGAGAATTGGCAGCAAGTCAATCGTTTAGCAAGTGAGCAAGGGGACGATTTTCTCGATGCCCTTCGCACGGTCGATGATGCACAGCGTGAGAGTTTGCGATCCCATTATCGCTTCGCTGATCGTTATGAAACCGACGGGTATTCGCTGTATCTCGTTAACAGCAAAGCGTTAACCGTAGGAACGTTGGTTGCGGGAGTTAGCAGCAGTTCCCCTAGCGGGTTGGATCAACCCACAATCTATGTCGAAGCGAGTCAGGGTGATCTAGTTGTACAGCACAAGTTAGAGTCGATGAGTCGCACTTCGCAAGCTGGTGGTATTGTTCTTGTGGCGAGCGGCGAGTTGGGGATTGGATCGCAAGGAGTGATTCAGACCCGTAGTATCGAGGACGGACAAACGCATGTTCAGGTAATCAACAATATTGATTTGCGTGCTCGCGTTTTCGATGCTTTGGAAAAGCCGAATCCAACTGGCGGATTGTTTACCACAAGGATTGTGTCGCAGAACAATCTTGGTGAATCCGCGTTGCCAGAGGTGCCCGTGCAAGCTGGGCCGACGAAGCGGCAGTTGCAAGGGGTTGCAACTCACTTCGGTTCGGTGGATGAAGCCGGTTTCAATCTTTTCGTTGGCTATGCGGATGGAAAACTAGAACAGTTCTCCGACGAGGGAGACGTATATCAACGCGATGCACTGGATCGTATGCCGGTAGAGGCTCGTCCGCAGGCAGTGGGAGCAGTCGGATATTTAGAGCGTTCGACTCCGTTTACGGTCGATTTTCTAAACAGCGTACAGGAATTACCGACTGACGTAATCGTCCGTCGATCCGATGACTTCTTCTTGTTCCAAGGCGAGGTTCCCGGCGGCTTGAACACCTTTAATCCCCCGAATCCACCTGCGGGAACTTCAACTGGATTTTACGATTTGACAGTGCAGTCGCATCGCGTCCCGGATGTGATTTCAGAGGGTTCGGACAATGGATTGCCGATGCCACCCCCACCCGAGGTTGACGTCCCGCAGTCCAAGCAGCCTGAGCCGTACGTAGTACAAGATGTACAGACGACTCCGGTGCAGTCAGCGGAATATGAAGACGAACCTTTGCAGGATCGCAAGGTGCGGATTGTTGTCGCGCGGATTCGTGTCGCAATTGAGGAGCAGGAACTTGAAAACGAGGATCCTGAGGCTCGCAACAAGAGAATTAACAAACAATATATCGAGATCGAACTTCCAGATGACATTCTGGCTAACGACAATCAAGTGTCTCAGTCGCAAATCAACCGTATCGAGGATTACTTGAAGAAACAGCCTGGAACACGGGCTGGTCGTTATGTAATCTTGGAAGAGACAAGCGACGGTGAAAAGCGAGAAATCGCCTATATCGTCATCGGTACCGAGGATAATCAACCGAGATCCCAGAAGCCCCAAGAGGAGCCTTCGGGAAGCGAACCTTCAGAATCTGGTGCGCCGAACGCTCCCGGGCAGGCACCTGGTTCGGAGGACCAAGCTAGGTACGAGACACGGCCAGACTCATCCCTTGAGAAGAGTGGGCGAGATGATGTAGGTACGGTTAATCAAGACAAAGCCTGGGGTATTCTCTTGGGTGCCTACTGGCTCAGCAAAAATTCGGAAAGAAAGGATCATCAGGAAAGGGAAAAGCCGTTCGCACAAGCAAACTCGGTAAGCGAGTCTGATTTTTCTTCGAGGGCAAGACGAATGCGTCGCCTCAATTCTGCAGGACAGAATTGTAATGAAGAACAATCCTAGAGCTTGAATGATCCAGTAAAGACACCATGAGCAACCAAAACGAAACCACACCAAATCCTAAACCGCCGAATCGCAATGAGCCACTCGATGAGAATCAGACATTCGATGCGGTTCCATCGATCGACGATCTCATCTCAGAGAAGCAATCAGAGGATCATTCCGAGAACGCGAACTTTGATCAGACGATCGACTTGAGCCAAAGTGTTCCGGCAAAAGCCGATCCGACCATGGATCTTGATTCGCTATCAGATCAGACAGTCGAGTTCTCCGTCGATCAATCAGATGGTGGAACTTCCGCGAGCGTGTCATTGCCGAATGCACCCCTCGACGAGATTTCCATTTCTGAGATGGGTACGATGATTTTGCCGAAGGAACAAGCTCCTTTTGGTGGAACGGTTTTATTAAGCCCCTCGGAATCCTCATCGGATGCTGGTACGAATGTTTTGCCAAGTTCCATGTCTTACGATCAGACAATGGATCTCTCCTCGGCGAGTTCAGCGAGTTCGGAGATGAGGAAGTCATCCGACTCCGGCCGTTCGGATCGATATGAGTCAGGAACCATACCTCTAGATAGCCAATCCGGTTCATCGGGACTAGAAGGTCGCAGTTCGAATGATCAGACGTTGGACCTGACAGATCAACTTCCTGGATCTAAGGGAGAGATCACGAACAGTAGTCGTTCGAATGTAAATAGTGTCTCTGCAGGACAATCCAATCGCGCGAGTGTCAGCGGTGCGGGTAACTCGAGATCGATGGGTGAATCTCGGCAGTACATCCAAGCGCCGCGTGCGGAAGCCTCCGATGCGATTTTCAGTCGAATAACGAAACGCCAAGTTTCAGAGTTGATCGAACTTGACGATGAGCGGGCAGATTACCAGATTCGAAAGAAGATCGATCCGAAAACGGGCCGACTCGGGCTTCATATCCTCGGCGAGGGAGGAATGGGGTTGGTGTACTTTGCGACACAGAATGCAGTCAAGCGTCCTGTGGCGTTGAAGATGATTCGCAAAGAGAAGCGAAGTGATAACTTATCCAAGCAGTTCTTTTTCGAAGCCGAGATAACGGCGCAGCTTGAACACCCCAACATCACACCGATCTATGAGCTCGGGAAAACCGAAGATGGTGTTTACTTCTATTCGATGAAATACATCCAAGGAACACCTTGGGAAAAGAAGATTCGGACTAACTCTCTCGATGAAAACCTCGAGATTTTCGACAAACTGTGCGATGCCATTGCCTTTGCCCACAGCAAAGACATCATCCACATGGACATCAAACCCGACAACGTAGTCTTAGGGGAATACGGTGAGGTCTATGCAGTCGACTGGGGTGTTGCAAGCGATCTTAAGAGGCCTGATCCAGTCCGTGTCGCGGGCACCTTCCAGTGGATTAGTCCTGAAGTTGCCAAAGGGGATAAAGCTCTGATCGGCAAAGGTAGCGACATCTACTTGCTCGGGGGCATTCTGTATCTAGTGGTTACAGGTCACCACCCACGACTTCCGAAAGACGAAACCGCAAAACTGGGCCGGTCAGCACTCGTAGCCGCTGCCCAGAATAACATCATCCAACCGACGGATTGTAGCGATCCGATGCTCAAAGTGGCTTTGAAAGCACTAGCCACTCATCCTGCTGACCGTTACACCAAAGTCGAGGATATGCAGGAGGCAATTCAGGAAATTCAGAAGGAGCGTGCACGTATCAAAAGCAGCTTGGAATTGACCGAACGCAGCGAAGCCTTGGCCATACAAGCCAATAGTTCGAGTGACTACGACCAATACTATCGTTCGCTTTACGGATATCGCGATGCGATCGAGTTCTGGAGCAATAACTCCGCCGCCAACGTGGGTCTGAAGAAAGTACGATACGACTTCGGACGATGCGCATTCGAACAAGGGGATTATGACCTTGCCCTCCAGATCCTCGATACAAGCGAACCTGCTGAGAATCAATTGCGAGGACAGGTGGAAGATGCAAAGCGTGAGCTGAAATTGCGCAAAGCCAGAATGCGCAGGCTTGTGACCGCGTTTATCGCATCGCTTCTTATCGGATCGACAATCGTTGGGTACTTAGCATGGGTGGCGACGAACGCAAAAGCACTCGCAGACGCCAATGCTCAAGAAGCAAAAGACAATTTGGAAATCGCTGTCGAAAACGAAAATAAAGCGAAGACGAACGAAGATCTAGCCAATAAGAACGCTGACCTCGCAAAGGAAAATGAAAAGAAAGCTGTAGAGAACGAAACCAGAGCTCTGGAAAGCGAAAAGCAGGCTAAGGAGAGTGAGCGAATAGCGGTAGAAGCTCGCAAACAAGAAGAAGCTCAAAAACGGATTGCTGTTCGTCTCCAAGAACAAGCAGAAAAGGATCTTGCAGGTTCGCAGATCGATTACATCACGCGACAACTTGGATTGGCTCGCGCTCGGATCAATGAGAAAGCACCTTCGGGTGGCGCAATTATCAACGATTCAATCGACACCTTTATTCGTGAATTAGTCAACGATGCGAAATTGTCGCAGAGCAGCCTGCAGCAACAAGGCGGAGCCGACAAGTCGGGCAAAGTCGATTCAAACTTGCTCGTCTCCAAAATGCCCAAACTCGATCATTGGGCAAGAGAGCGAATCAATTACTTGACCAACATCGATCTCAAGCCACTCGATTTACGAACCTCGACTTCGCTGGATGCAGATAAATCAGCGATCGCGTATTCGCCCACTCGCGAATCGCTGCTCGTAGCAAATCCTGATGGAAGCATCTTCCATGCAGACCTTGCAAATTCAAACAATGACCAAGGAGCTGCGAACAACCAAGCCAAACAAGTCATTGGAGCGGCTCCAAATCCGTTAGGGAGAATCCAAAGAATCATCCCTTCCACCACATCGAATGAACTATTTGAACTCTCCACCGATCCCAAAAATGCATTGCTGAAAATTGACGAGAACGGGAACCGAGTTCTCCTGTCATCTGCCCTCACGAAGGGAGCTTTAGATTTCGACTCGAAATCCCCAGGTGAACTCGTTGTGAGCCCGAACGGAAAGCATTTGGCGGTCAGCTATCCGAACCACGTTTTCATTCTCGAGACAAGTCCCTCGGATTGGTACCTTTCTCATCCAGTCAACTCCGAGGTACTGCAAATCGCATGGTTGAATGATCAATGCCTCTTGACCCTCTTCAACAACGACGATGATTGCTATCTCGATCTTGTTCGACTTGCGCTCGATTCGAAAATACCCGATGAGTCAGGTCCCCGAGTGATTGCAAGGCTTGCGATCAACGCGAAACGCTTCGTGGTCTTGAACGAAGACTCTGCGGCCTTGAAGAACGCTTTAGATGATTCCTTGGTGTCAGATTCATCAAAAGATGATGTGCAAGCGAATCTGCAAAGCATCATGGAGAACCTAAGACTACTTCTCGGGACATCCGAAGGTGAACTTGTTCAGTCGAGCCTAAGGCTCGCGAATGCCGGAAGTAGTAATGTTTTCAAAGCCAGCCTCGTCAACAAGACGAAACTTCCAAAAAAGCATCTTCATTCCATCGATCAGATCCTGATTTCTCCCAAAACAGCTTCTGGTGGTCTTGGGCGGAGATTGCTTACGCGCACCGAGTCTGAGGAGGCTGTACAGGTCTGGTCGATTCGAACAGATGATAGTCTTGCGGCTGAGACCCCTGCGGCTGAAGGCGATACGGGACAAGCAGATTCGGCAAGTATCGAACACATCACAGAGCTTACTGGATTCCCTGTAAGGAAATCGGGTGTCACGCCAGATAATCGCTTTGCATGCTGGAGTAAGTCTGGGGACGTCATTCTTTCAAATGCGCAATTTCAAACGGTTCAACTGAATATCGATGAGCAAGTCCGAAGGAAAAAACTGTACTTCGATACTGCTAAGAATTCCGAGGGTGATCGATTTGCCGCGACGAAGTGGCTTTTCGAGAGTTTGCAGTCCGCATCCGTAACACGCGTAGACAGCAATGGAGTGCTAAGCGTTTCGAACACCAAGAATGAACAGCAATCGGAATTTCAGCGCAATAGCGTCTCTCAAATAAGAATCTCACAAGCTCTCCCGCAACTATTGGCTCAGGGTGCTAAGGTAGCGAATGTTATCGATGAAATTCGTCCTTTGAGTTTCGATTCGATTTATCAATACTATGGGCATTCGCCTTACGCAAAAATTGTTCATGCCGCAACAAATCCCGAGCAAACACGTTTGATTAGCATCGCAACCATTCCACGCGGCCGCGACGGCTATTTCTCCAAGGGGCGTTCCAATGGTCAGAGCGCAATGGATGCCGCTAAGGGTGCTGGTCTAAATGAAGAACATCAAGAACTATGCCTCTGGGACTTAACGACGAATCAGTTCATCGATCGTTTGGTAATCCAAAGCAAGGCAACGAATCTGCGATTGTTCCCATTGGATTCCAACAGGTTTTTGCTCGGTAATAGTGCAAGTACGACTGTGATCGAAATCGGATCCCAAGGCGAATCTGAAACACGTTTCCTACCTGCCATGCAGGACACGCCGGTGTTCCTCGCTGCATCGAATCCGAAGTTCAGCGATGCCAACGCGTTCTTTCGTGTCGATGGCGATGGTGGAACGCTGTGGATCGGTGGTATTCCAACGCAGTCGGATAAATCCGAACCGCAGTGGTTTGACATCAACAACAACCGTTTCAAATTCCGCGGGGCCGTACCCATTGCAGCTTGCTGGAGCTTCGATGGCCTGCGTCTGTACGTCTTGGAAGCCAACGGTCAAATCGAGCGATTTGAATTCGATCCGAGTTCAAAGTCCCTTTCCGTCGATAGGTCGGAGCAAAGCCAAGATCTGATCCAGATTCCGCGCGAAGGTTCGCCAGACCTGATTCCATTGCTCGATAGGCCATCCCAGGTACGTCTCGGATTATCACAATCCATCTCCGATAACACAGGAACATGGAAAGACGAGCTTATCGTTGCACGCACCGCGTTGGAGCGAAAAGGCAATCGGACCGAATCCGTATATATGCCAGTGGTCAGCGTTGTATTCTCGAATACATCGAAGCCCTCGATCGGCAAAGTGGATAGCGAGAATGCCATCATCAAGTCTGAACAAAAACTTGCGATGCAAATTCAAGCTCTTACCAACGCAAATCTGCGAAATATCGGCCAGGCAGCTGCTCGCACCGAAATCGACGATAGCGATTGCAGCAGCATCGAAGACTCCATCTACACGCCTTACAGTGTCAGCGCGAATGCAACCGGGAACCTGGCAGTGATGCACTGGGGTAACTCAACGCTGATTTGTCAATGGAACGACGGTCAAGTACCTCAATGGACAAGGCTAGAGAACCAGTGGGAACCGTCCGATCAGTTTCAACTCTCACCCGATGGAAACCGATTGGCTGTTCTTGGGAAGCAAGGGCTGAAACTCTTCTCCCTTTCGAAAGCCCAAGGGGTCGGGGGTGATGGTCATTCGACCTTCAAGTTATCCCAAGTCTCTAGTGGGCTTGCGGATGATTCCACGGTGCGCAACTTTGTATGGAAGTCATCAAACGCTACCGAGGTTGCCGATCCGAACACTGTGCCGTTTGCAGTCGCACACGCCAACGGTTCTATCGAATACTTCGATGGAAAACAGGTACGACCTTTCGGAAACACGATTCGGGTAGCAACGGAAACGGAAGATAAAGTCATCGACTTGAGCTCCGCGAAAATCATGCGGATCGATTTCTTCCATGAAAAGCTTTCGGATATCCAAAAGCAGTATTCCGACGACCAACGCAACGCACCTACTAGCGGAGAGAATGCTGTAGCTGCTGTGCAAGGCGCAACCATCGACAAAGAGTATATCGCGGTTTGTTATGACACCGAGGAGACTCAGACGCAGTCTCTGTTGTTTGTCGACTTGGACACCGCCCAACCTGCTAACGGAGAAGCGAACTCAACTCGCAATGCTTACTTCCAAACCAATGCAGATTTTCAAAATCTGCGAACCAATCCCAACGGCAGCCTGTTTGCAACGTCGAGTTGTTCTGGTGAAGTAAACATCTATTTGGTTTCACCATACTGGAACACCTTGAACGATGTCTTTATCGCAAACACAGACATCGACTCGGGGATTATCCAAATCACTTTTGCCGATCAAGGCAAAACGCTCGTGGTGAGCAACACGAATCGCCAAGTCTTCGGTTTACGAACCCAAGGCTCGCAATAGCCGTTCTCAGTGCTGAGTTTCAGCACTGAGACAGATAGAGTCAGATGCGCATTTCAAATGCGCATTTCAAATGCGGGTTTCAGATAACTGGGAAACCGCAAGCACTACGATGCCAAAGCGTTTTTAATCTGTAGGACGATTTGTTCCGAAGTGATCTTGAAGTGTTTGTAGAGTTGATCGGCAGGGCCTGAGGCACCAAAGCCGGTCATACCGACGAACAGTCCATCCATGCCGAGGTACTTGTCCCAGCTAAGTCGCAAGCCTGCTTCGCACGCGAGTCGAAGTCCCACAGATGGAGGCAATACTTCATCGCGATAGGACTTGGGTTGCTCGTCAAAAAGCTCCATACAAGGCATGCTGACTACGCGAACAGCGATCCCTTGATTAGCAAGCTCTTCTTGAGCTTTGACGCACAGCGAGAGTTCTGTTCCGGTACCGATGAGAATGGCTTGAGGTGTCCCCTTGCAATCGCTAACCACGTAAGCACCTTTTTGGGCACCTGAGGCATCGCCGAATTTTGCTGGATCCATCGTTGGAACGTTTTGTCTCGACAAGACCATAGCGGTTGGGTGATTGGACAACTGCATGGCAGCTCGATAGCAGTACAAGACTTCGTTTGCATCACCAGGACGGAAAACGTACAAACCTGGAATTGCACGGCAAGCTGCTAAATGTTCGACCGGTTGGTGAGTCGGTCCGTCTTCTCCAAGCCCGATGGAATCGTGCGTAAGAACATAGAGTACTGGCTGATGCATGATGCTGCTCAGACGCATCGATGGACGCAAGTAATCGGTGAAGACAAAGAACGTCGCACCGTAGGGTCGCAATCCGCAAAGACTCATTCCATTGAGTACAGCCGCCATGCCGTGCTCTCGAATTCCAAACCGCATGTTACGGCCGGCAAAATTCAAGTGCGAGAAGTCACCTTCTCCGTCGATCAACGTCATCGTCGAAGGAGCCAAATCGGCTGAACCACCGATCAATTGCGGGATATGTGGCGAGAGCATGTTGAGAACCTTGCCGCTTGAGACGCGTGTAGCCATCCCCTTGGCATCCCCAGCAAATGGCTTCAATCCCGCATCCCAGCCTTCGGGTAACTTGCGATCAACCAGCGCGGAAATCTCCGCAGCTTCTTTTGGAAACTCTTTGGTGTACTTGGCAAACAGAGCATCCCAAGCATCGCTTGCAGGTTTACCTCGACCGGCAATCTTCTCAGCAAAGTGTTCCTTAACGCCAGCAGGCACCAAGAACTTCTCGTTTTCTGGCCAGCCGTAATTCTTCTTGGTGAGCTTGATCTCTTCGTCTCCGAGAGGAGCACCGTGAGCACCGTGCGTATTGGCTTTATTTGGAGATCCAAAGCCAATCACCGAATTGACGATGATCAAAGTTGGTCGGTCGTTCGTCGCCTTGAACTCGTCGAATGCCTTTTGCAAGCTCGTCAAATCATTCGCATCAGTCACACGGATCGTGTGCCAACCGAGACCTCGGAACTTCTCCGACATGTTCTCGCTGAAAGCCAAATCGGTATGACCTTCGATGGTGATACCGTTGTCATCATAGATCCAGCACAAATTCGAAAGCTTCAAGTGTCCGGCGATCGATGCGGCTTCGCATGCGACCCCTTCCATCATGTCGCCATCACCGCACAATGCGTAGACGTCGAAGTCGAAGAGCTCATAACCTGGCTTGTTGTATCTTCCAGCCAAATGCTTCGACGCAATCGCCATCCCAACCGAATTTCCAACCCCTTGTCCCAAAGGACCGGTTGTCGTTTCGATACCTGCTGCGTAGCCGTACTCCGGGTGCCCCGCGCAAGGGCTGTTCAATTGTCGGAACTTCTTCAAGTCTTCAATGGTAAGAGACTCGCGATCGAGCACCTTCCCATGCTTGTCGACCCCTCGGATACCGGCCAAGTGTATGATGGAGTACAACAGCATCGAAGCGTGACCGCAGGACAAGACAAACCGATCTCGGTTAATCCATTCTGGCTTCCCTGGATCGTAAACCATGTTCTGTGTCCAAATTTGGTACGTCACCGGTGCCAATGCCATCGGCGTGCCGGGATGTCCGCTATTGGCCGCTTGAACCCCATCCATGCTCAAGGTGCGGATGGTGTTGATCGCAAGATCACGGATCGAGGGACTCGTTGCAGTCATCGGAATGTATTCCTTTCAGGAAGTTGCTGTCGATTGAAATTTCTTCAGAGGATGTTGCCTGGAGAGGTTTTGCCGACCGGGAAGATAACGATTTCTCCCGTTCTATGCAATTGCAACCGACCCTGACCATTGTGTTAAGTCTTTGCGAACAATGGACTTAGATACTACTTGCCAGCAGCCCAAACTATCCCGCGAACCACGGTTGCCAGAAATATCGGGTCTGTAAACGTATCGTTCGAGTGCCCATAGGTTGTTCCGAATACCCGAGCTTTTCCGAAATTGTTCGTCCAGAACACAGGCTGCACTTCGCCGGTCTTCTCACTCTTACTCGTCGCTAGCACCTTCGTGTTCGGCCATACTTTTTCCACGATGTACAATTCGTCCATCGGTGTCTTGTACCCCTCCGGGATCCCCTTGGTGATCGGATGATCTTTCTCGGTGACTTCGACTGCGTAGCGGCTTTGATGCTCGTGGTGTCGGCTTGTTACTCCAAGGAACTCTCGCCAGTCATCGACTTTAGCGGACCGATATGTATGCATCGCGCAGTGAATCACTACTGCCGGTACTCCGTTGCGGTGAACATCGGTGATTTTGCGGATGTATTCAGCATCATCGGTATCTGCAAAACACTCGTTGTGTACCACCACGTCAAATCCATCGGCCCAGTTGGCTTTCTCGTACAACTCGATCTTTGCTCGTGTTCCCTTGCCACCCTCGAAGACAATCGTCCACTCAATATCGATCCCTTGCTCTTTAGCAGCCAACTGCATCGCTTTGGTCTGATAGTCATAATCGTGACAGCATCCACCTGTGACCACCAACACTTTGATCGGATCGGCCCCGGAGGCTTCTCCGGTCGCAGCCCCAAAGAACAATGCTGAAAACAATGACGCAGTTACGAGTATTCGACAGATTGCATTGGACAGACGAGAAAGCGTCATCGGTAGGTGCCTATGGGAGAGACTACATGAAGAAAAAAAATGGTTTGAAACAAGGCTCGGCGATTCGAAGGCTGCTCACCCATCGATGCGCGCCGAACGATTGAGCGCGTTGGAGTATCTATGATTAAGGGGCAAAGTTCAATTCCCCTAGCTCAACCTCAACGGCCAAGCTTTGGCCGTCCCGTTCGCATTCGATGGTTATTCTTTGGCCTGCCGGGGTATCGCGAATCGTATCGATCGCACTTTCCACCGATTCGACAGGTTCCCCTGCAATGCTCAAAATGCGATCGCCAGGAGCAAGCCCAGCGCGAGCGGCCGGTGAATCGGGCAACACCGCGCGAACAATGATCCCAGGTGTGACGGCCGAGTCGCTTCCAAGCAATTCCGTAGCCATCTCAACACCCATCCATCCTCGTCGCACACGACCGTGCTCGAGAAACTGTTCGAAAACCTCGCGAGCTACCTGCGATGGAATCGCGAAGCTAACACCCCGGTACGACTCGCCGATAATCGCAGTCGTCACTCCGATCACTTCTCCACGCCCATTGACCAACGGTCCACCAGAGTTACCTGGATTTACAGCAACGTCCGTCTGCATCAAATCCGAATACCTCGAAGATATCCGCTCGCGAGATCGGCGATACTGCGGATTTGCATTCAAATCGACTCGATGTTTGCCACTTAAAATTCCAAATGAAATCGAACCGGTCAGCCCAAAAGGACTCCCCACGGCCCACACGGGTGATCCCACCGTCGCGGACTCGCTATCTCCCCAAGTAACCGGAATCAGATCCTCTGCCTCAACCTTCAATAACGCCAGATCTGTCGTTCGATCTACACCTACAATCTCAGCAGGCAAGATCCGCTGATCGGGCAAATAAACCGTCACTTCTACTCCGCCTTCGAGCACATGGTGGTTCGTAAGAATGTGACCGTTAGAGCTAACGATCATTCCGCTTCCCTGCCCTACCGCCAGCCTCGAACTAAACTCCTCTTCAACGCTCCTTCGCGTCTCGCGGTTCGGACCTGTCTTGGGTAGCAAGTCGATTGCTTTGCGATCCACAGTCCCTGACAAGGCTTGCTTGTTAGAAATCGTTATATGCACCACACTCGGGTTGACCCGCTTGTTGACTAGCTCAGAGACTTGCGCCAACCCATCCCATGAAACACGAGCCAAATGCTCGCCACTCTCTTCGTACTCGGCCCGCAGAAAGCCCCGCTGCCACGAATACCTCGAAGACTCAAGCATCGGTGGCAAAAGATATCGCAAGGCCACGAGCAGAATCAGTACAACACCCAAACTCAATAACGTTGAAACCGTCAGATGTTTTAGCGACGGATTGGCAGGGATTACCAACGGGCTCCCTCCCGATGCAGTCGGCTCGCTCGCTGACACGTTAGTCGGCAAAACAGCAGGCGAATCAGCCGGCGAAACAAGCGTCGGCGGAACAACTGCTGGCGAAACAACCGCCGGCGAACTGCTGACTACCGATTCATGTTCCTCTGACATGCTGCTACCCAACCCCGCTTAAAGCTCGAGACAGTACCAGTTTGAATTGGAACCTCCCGAAGTTCTTACGACAAGCAAATTTTTAGAAAGTGCCGGAAGTGCCCGATATTTTCCTTCTGGCAATTGCCCGGACCATCCTGGAGTCCAACCCCCGCGAGTTGCTGGTAAAGTCCATAGTTTTCCGTTGATACCTACCAATAAGAGTTGCGTGTCGAGAGCTGATTTTTCTTCTCCGCTCGAAGCTTGCCCTCGAACCCCGATCGTATGGCAAATCGGCATCCCAGCTTCCGACCAAATCGTATCCCCAGACTTCGCATCGATGCAGCGAAAGCTCGGCCACCCGCCGTCTTCCCGTCCGTCGGTTCCGAAAATCATATCTCCGACCACAATCGGGGTCGCGTACTGACTCGATATCGAATCCCCTTTCGCAACCACGTCGACTTTGCCCCCCTTCGAACCGACTAACAGAAATCCGATTCCGTAGCTCGAAGTCAGAAACAACTTATTCTCCGACGTCACAACCGGCGTTGCGGCGTTTACCGTTGGGCCGCGTTGGCCGAACGGGAACTGCCAAAGCTCTTTCCCGGTAGTGGGCTCAAGTCCAAAGGTAGCCAATCGCGTTGGCACGACGAGCGTATCGACAAGTCCCCCCGCACCCTTCCACAAGATCGGTGATGCATAACTTGAATCGGCTTGCGTCGCACTCCAGAGAGTCTTGCCATCTACAAGCGACACCGCGACTACGCCACCCTTTTTCTTTCCGCCGACGTTGATGATAACGGTTGACTCGATAACCAATGGTGTACTTCCGGCGCCAAAGTACCCATCCTCTGCTCCGTATTCCTTTCTCAATTCGCGCGACCATCGCTTGCTACCATCCTTGCGTTCCACACAAGCCAGCAAGCCGCTTGCGCTATAGAGCACGATGCAGTCATCGCAGATCTGCGGCACACAACGTGGCCCGGTGTCGCTATCGACCCCTTGCCGATAACTCGCCGGAAACTCGGCCTTCCATTGAACCTGACCAGACTCCAATGCGACATATCGCAATACGTCTTGATTCCCATCCCGCTGATACAACGCGGCATACCCGCCCGCAATGGCAGCACCGGCATAACCTTGGCCAGCATCAAGCTGCCAACGCAGCTTCGGCTCCCCCTTCCCTTCCATCACACCCAAGCGTGTCTGGGGACTTGCATAGCCATCTCGCCCTGGCCCCAAGATCCCTGGCCAATCGGCTAGGACTCGTTCCAAATAAAGAGATGGATGAAAGAAAGTAATCGTCGCGAGAAGCCAAACAACGGAACTTTTATTCCACTCGATTTTCCGCATGCGATCGATCCTCTATAAGTGAGTTGCTACCTGCAAGTCGAACATGTCGTACTAGATTACCAACGTACGAGGGCAGTTCCCCAAGTCAAACCGGCCCCAAAGCCACACAACAACACCAATTTGCCCCGTTGCAGTTTGCCCTGCCGATCAGCTTCAGCAAGCGCAAGCGGGATACTAGCTGCGGAGGTATTGCCGTAGCGATCCAAGTTTACCACGACCTTCTCAGGTGCGATTCCGAAGTCGCTCAAAGCAGCATCGATAATCCGGATGTTGGCTTGATGAAGCACAAATAAATCCACTTGGTCAATCGAATAACCAGCGGCTTGAAGGACATCCCTGCAACTCTCCGCCACACACCGGACCGCCCACTTAAAAACATTGCGTCCATCCATCTGCATGAACTGACGACCTTCTACCAAACTATGAGCACTCAATGGCTCACGCGATCCACCACCCGGAATACATAAAGCTTGTACGTTTCCTTCGGATCCCAAGGTCGATGCTAAGATCCCTTGGTCGGCACTCTGTGCAGATTGCAAAAGAACCGCGCCGGCTCCGTCCCCAAACAGCGGATAGGTTTTCTTATCCATCGGATTGACCGTACGACTCATCACTTCGCTACCGATAAGCAAAGCATTGCGAGAGGTCCCCGATGCGACGAATTGCGAAGCGACCATCAGGCCATACATAAAACCCGAGCAAGCCGCATTTAAGTCCATTGCAGGTGCGATACACCCGAGTCGTTGCTGGACAAGACACCCAGTCGATGGAGTCATGTGATCCTGCGTGATCGTAGCGACAATCACCAAATCCACATCCTGTGCTTGAACCCCCGCGCGCTCAAGACAATCAATCGCAGCACCATATGCCAAGTCACTGCAGGCTTGGTCTTCGAGTGCAAACCTCCGCTCGCGAATACCCGTTCGCTGGATGATCCACTCACTATCGCAACCCAACGCAGCGAGATCGTCATTCGTGACGATGCGGTCAGGTACAAACATCCCTGTCGAAGCAATCCGAATCGGTAACGCTCCACCGAACCGACTCCGACCACTTGCCACCAGCGTATTTTCCTTCATGTCCAACCGCTATGCGAGTTCCATTGCTATACCAACGAGCCAAAGCAACACCGACGAGCCCAAGACTATACCAGATAAGTCTAGAGCCAACGAAGTTCTAGCTACGCTTGCCACGCCGCAAGCTTGCGCGCTGAGTATAACGCTCCAATGTTCGTTGAGTATGTCAAGTTGGGTAGTTTCGCCAACCACCAAGCGATTAGGCTCCCTTATGATTTTGACAAGATTTCAACAATTTTGACGATTCCTCCTTTTTGGGGGGTGACTACGAGTAGGAGGGGAAGTTAGATTCTACCGCAGTTGCGGGCCGCAATATCCCACCTCGTATGTGCGATTATTGGCCATTGCGCCGTGGCTCGTTTCCGACTCCCCAGCCATAGAAAGTGCTGCTGTTGCGATGTGCTTGCTCGCCATTCAATATCGCGTAGTACCAGAAAGTCCCATTCTCGTGGCGGCCAATCGAGAGGAGTTCTACGATCGTCGTAGCCTCTCGCCTAGCATTCAATCTGGTAAACCCCGCGTCCTTTGCCCAACCGATCAACGTAGCGGTGGAACCTGGCTAGGTGTCAACCAACACGGTGTCTTTGTCGGTATATGCAATCGCAGAGTACTAGAACCATTGGGCGCAAACCGCTCCCGTGGACTTCTGGTCAAAGAGGTTCTCAAGGCTTCCAGCAGCCGCTATGCGGTGGAAAAAGCCCTTGAGGAATTCCAAAAACATAAGTTCGAGGCTTGTAACCTTATCATCGCTGACCGCGATTTCGGGTTCGCAATCCATCACGATCAAGAAGACGAAGTGATCGACCTGCAACCAGGTTTGAGCATTATCGGTGGTCGCAATCTCAACGATCCTCGCGATGAACGAGTGCAACTCGCCGGAAGATTGCTGACCCTGCAAAACTTGGACTCTCCGGTAAAGTTCCTTGCAGTCGCCAGCCGCGTTTTCGCCCGCGCTCCGAACCCTCTCGCACGGGCTAGCATGGTCATCCGCGGCGGTGACTACGGTACCGTCTCGAGCACCCTGCTCGCTCTCGGTCCAAAACCACGCGATGCGATCTACCAACATGCCGAAGGGCCTGCTGACGAAGCACGGTACGAAGACTACTCGCCATTGCTTCGAGATATCCTCAGCCGAGGCCTCCGAGAATCACGCAACAAAGCAGCCGCTCACGATACGGTCGATGCCGAAATGGCTGAAACCGCCGATGTAGACTGATTCGAAACCGTTGCTAATACCCCACACTTGAAACCCGCTCCTGCAGAAGGAGCGGGTTTTATTTTTGACCCGCGTGTCTTTCTTGGTACGTAGCTCTAAGCTCGTAGCTCCATCGTCAATCGACTGCCTATCGACTGTCTATAGACCTGAAGCCACGGACTCCGACGATCTCCAATAATCCTTACTACCAACCGCTGCGGCCAAATCCAGAGTTGTTATCCGAAACACCTCCACCGCCAGAGCTTCCTCCACCTCCAAATGAGCCCCCACCCCCAAACGATCCGCCACCACCAAACGGGCCACTGCTCCCCGATCCGAAGATTGAACCACCACCGCGACCAAAAGCATCGATCACGATCGCCCCACTTCTAGCGGCTTCAGCGGCAATTCTCTCTCGCCTTAATCTCTCCGCTCTCTGCTGCTCTTCAATACGCCGCTTCTGCACCTCGCGCTCCATCC
>JBJONT010000046.1:0-25397 GCA_046051705.1 Planctomycetota bacterium
TCTGACCCGTCTGACCCGTCTGACCCGTCTGACCCGTCTGACCCGTCTGACCTGTCTGACCTGTCTGACCTGTCTGACCTGTCGGACCTGTCGGACCTGTCTGACTTGTCTGACCTGTCTGACCTGTCTGACCTGTCTGACCTGTCGGACCTGTCGGACTTGTCTGACTTGTCTGACTTGTCGGACCTGTCTGACTTGTCGGACCTGTCTGACCTGTCGGACCTGTCGGACCTGTCTGACTTGTCGGACCTGTCGGACCTGTCGGACCTGTCCTCCCCGAGCGCGAGTTTCATTCTCGCTTGCGATGCCAATCGGAGGTGTCATCGCACCTGTGTCGCTCGCCGCGATTCGGGCGATCGGAGGAAAGAATCTCGCCAGAAATGCAAAAGCCCTGGGGGAACCAGGGCTTCGAAGCACTTTTTGAACATTAACGGAGAGGACAGGATTCGAACCTGCGGTAAGGAATTAACCCTACGCCGAATTAGCAATCCGGTGCTTTAGACCACTCAGCCACCTCTCCTGCGCTCGATCTTCTTCTCTAGGTTGCTTACTCCCAGACAATCGAACTGCTCCCAAGTTTCGCAGAATTTTCGCCGATTGCAAGCCGGTTTTTATCGCCCCCGCAAGTTCGCGATCCGGTATTCCCCGTTTACACCCCCGACACCTGAGGGTTGTGCCACCCACAACTTCCGTTTGCTTTACACCGGACTTGCCGAATTTGACGTCTCGGCAGTCCATTACGCCTGAATTATAGGGAAATCGGAATTCAAACCCCCTTCGCTCAAACCCCGGTTATGCTTGGGCTCTGCTCTCATGGTATACTCATGGACCTCGTCGGATCGCCCTCCGACGACCACTTCCTCTATCCCTGCACTCGCTCCCTTCTGCTTGTACCTATCGAACGAACTATGAATTTATTTGCTCGCAAGACCTTGGCGGATCTGACCGAGGAGGCCAATGCCGAAGGCCAAGGCACTCTTCGACGACACCTTGGACCTTGGAATTTGGTGTTACTTGGTATCGGTGCAATCATCGGCGCTGGGCTTTTCGTTCGTACGGCTGCTGCGGCGGCTGAACATGCGGGCCCAAGCGTCACCCTAAGCTTCATCGTCGCTGCTATCGGTTGTGCCCTTGCAGGAATGTGTTACGCGGAATTCTCCGCAATGACTCCTGTATCGGGAAGCGCCTACACGTACTCCTATGCAACCATGGGTGAACTGTTCGCTTGGATCATCGGCTGGGACTTGGTCCTCGAATACGCTCTGGGGGCCGCCACCGTCGCCATCGCTTGGTCGCAATACCTCAATAAACTGATCGCGAACTTCATCGGCCCCGATTACATGATCCCCTATCAATTCTGCCACTCTCCCTTTGAGAAATCCCCCGATGGCGTGGCTGGACTGATCAACTTGCCGGCTATCGTCATCTTGTGTTTTCTCACCATGATTTTGGTACGGGGGATCAAAGAGTCGGCGGTCTTTAATGCGATCGTCGTAAGTGTGAAAGTCCTAATCGTCGTCCTGTTCATCGCTTTGGGATGGCAATTCATTCAGCCTGCGAACCACCAACCATTCATCCCAGAACCGACAACCTACGGCACTCATGCCTTCGGGGGCTGGTGGGGTGTGCTCGGCGGTGCCGGCGTGGTCTTCTTCGCGTTCATCGGTTTCGATGCGGTATCAACGGTTGCTCAAGAAACAAAAAATCCCAAGCGCGACATGCCAATCGGCATCTTAGGATCCCTCGTGGTTTGTACTGTTTTGTACATCCTGTTCAGCTACGTTCTTACTGGCATCGCCCCCTACACGGATTTCCGCGACCCAGAAAAAGGTAAGGAAGCTTCCGTAGCCTACGCGATCGAACAATACATGACCGGCTACGGATGGCTTAGCAACTTCATCACCGTCGCAATCCTCTTTGGTTTCTCCTCGGTGATCCTGGTGATGTTGCTTGGACAAAGCCGCGTCTTCTACTCGATGGCACGCGATGGACTGGTCCCGAGCTTCTTCGGCGAACTGCATCCAACCTATCAAACGCCGTCAAAGTCGAACTGGCTGTTCCTAGTATTCGTCGCTCTGTTCGCCGGATTCATCCCCGACCATGTGGTCGGAGACATGACAAGCATCGGTACGTTGTTCGCCTTCGCTTTGGTATCCATCGGAATCATTTTGATGCGCCGAAGCGATCCGGATGCACCCCGTCCATTTCGCACGCCACTCGTTCCCTTGGTCCCGATTCTCGCCGTGTTGGTCTGCGGTGCGATGATCTTGGGTCTTGGGAAGGAAAACTGGTTGCGTCTGCTGATATGGTTGGCGATCGGTTTCGTGATTTACTTTGGCTACAGCGTCAAACACAGCAAGGTTCAACGAGCCTTGCGTTCGTAATCCAAGAGCTCACACCGTGTATAAGCCCGAAGAATAAACCCGGAACGAAGTCCATCAAAAGATGGATTTCGCACCATTTCCGAGACACAGCTTTCCAAAAGCTATGTCTCAGGGTTTGCGGCTCAGGGTTTGCGTCTCAGGGTTTGTACTCCGGGGTTTGTACCTCAGGGGCGCGGCTGAAAGCTGTGGCTTCAAGCTGAGCTCTGAAGGGACTAGGACAAGTGACGATGCGACTCTCCGAGTGTTGTTCATGGCATAGCGTTAGGTGTCGATTTGGAAGCTGAACAGGCTCGAATTCAAGCTGATCTGCGTGGAATCCTCGATGGAGAGGCGCAGTGTGACGCTTTGAGCACTCAGCTCTACGCGACCGACGCGAGCTTGTATGAGATTCAGCCACTTGCGATCGTTCGCCCTCGTCATTCGAATGATGTTGCTCAAGTCATCCGCTATGCAGCCGACCAGTCCTTGCCCGTCTATCCTCGTGGGGGTGGCACCGGTTTAGCCGGCCAATCGCTTGGACCGGGAATCGTGATCGACTTCTCGCGATTCATGCGACGTGTCTTAGAAATCGACTCGGATCGATTGGTGGTAAGGGTTCAGCCAGGCATCACCCTTGGTGATCTCAATCGACAACTCGCTCAACAACGCTTTGTGCTTGGGATTGATCCACCGACGCGAGCGGTAACCACCGTAGGGAGTGTGGTTGCGATCGATTCTTTAGGTAGTCACTATCCTCGGTACGGAACGGCTGGCTCACGACTATTGCAGGCTAACGCCGTGTTAGCCGATGGCGAACAGGTTTCCCTTCGTAAAACATCTTGGCATTACCCGAACACGGGGAGCGCGAGGCTGGACCAACTGGCGGTCGATCTCGGACAGCTCTTGACGGAGAATCGAGCGGCGATTGCATCACCACCTTGGAAAGGTGTACCGCGAGGCTGTGGCTATCGACTCGAGTCGCTTCTTGAAGATGACCTTGTAGATCTTGCAAGGCTTCAGTCGGGTGCCGAAGGCACCTTATCGTTGATGACAGAGTTGACGCTTCGTATCGATCGCATGCCTGGAGCGCGTGCGGTGGTGTTATTGTTGTTTGAGAAACTCGAGCTTGCCGCCCGTGCGGCGTTGGAAGCTCGCAAGGACGAAGTGGCAGCATGCGATTTGATGGATCGCCGCCTGATCGAAATTGCTCGCGAGATCGATCCACGCTACGAATCGATGTTGCCGCGAGGTGCGGAAGCATTGTTATTGATCGAGCACCAAGGAGAGGACTTGGGGGAAGTCAAACAGCGTTTGACAGGTTTAGTACAACGCATCGTGCGGAAAGCACCTTCGACGCATCAGACACGCATTATCGTCGATGATAGCGAGCGGGATTTTGTATGGAGATTAAGTCGCCGGATCGTACCGCAATTGGTACGACTCACGGGACAACAAAAGCCGTTGGCATTTGTTGATGATTTATCGATTCAACCTGAGAAGCTGCCCGAGTTTCTCTTCGACATGCAAAACATACTGAAATCTGAGCGGGTAACCGCGACCCTCTTTGCGCATGCGGCTCAAGGCAATCTGCAATTGCGACCTTTTCTCAATCCGCGTTCTGAGGAGGACGTTCAAAAGCTGCAGCGGCTTGCGGATCGCCTTTTCGAGAAGGTGATCGAGTATCGCGGCGTGATATCCGGTGAACATGCGATTGGATTGAGTCGCAGCAGTTACGTCCGTCAGCAACTCGGCGACCTTTATCCACTTTGTCGCCAAATCAAGACTTGGTTCGACCCTCAGGGTATTTTGAACCCTGGCAAACTCATCACCGACGCGCCGCAGCGACCGATAGAGAATTTGCGTCCTGCGCCTTCGACGACCCTTTCGCAAGAGTCGGTATCGGCCGTGCGGCCACTACTTCCGATTCTGAACTGGTCGGAGGAAGCGAGCCTTGATGCGGTAAGCATGCAATGCAATGGGTGTGGTCGGTGCCGCACAAGTGCACCGGGGGAACGGATGTGCCCGATGTTTCGCGCTTCGCGAGCTGAAGAAGCTTCACCGAGAGCGAAAGCGAATTTAATTCGAGGCTTGGTCTCAGGTCGGATAGCGGCACCACAAGTCGAGAGTGACGAGATGCGTGCGATTGCCGACTTGTGTTTCCATTGCCACCAGTGCCGATTAGATTGTCCGGCACAAGTCGACATTCCCCGGATGGTTGTCGAATTGAAAGCTCAGCACACGGCAACGCATGGCTTGCGGCTAACGGATCGGATGCTGTCTAGGCTTGATATTCTGGCTGGGATAGCAAGTCGATTTCCGCGTATCGCCAATTGGTCGCTTGAGAATCGCACCATGCGTTGGTTGCTTGAGAAATCCACAGGCATTGCGATGAGCCGTCGATTGCCAAGGATTGCCAAGCAACCGTTTATGCGATGGGCATCGAAGCAGAAGATCACGCGGATGAATCGGGGAGCAGGTCCGAAAGTTCTTTACTTGGTCGACCAGTATGCCAATTGGCACAATCCATTGATTGGGATGGCCCTCGTAGAAGTGCTTAAACATCAACGAGTCGAGGTATATGTACCGACTTGGCAAACCGTGACATGGATGACAAAGATATCGTTGGGTGACATTCCTCGGGTAGAGCGATTACTGCTACCTCAAATTCGGCGGTTAGCCGATGCGGTGCGTCAGGGGTACAAAATCGTAACGACCGAGCCCACCGCGGCTTTATGTTTGAAGCATGAGTATGTCAATTTATTCCGCAGCGACGATACCGAGTTGGTAGCTGCCAATACGCAAGATGCAGGCAGTTACTTGTGGGACATGCATTGCCGCAACGAGCTGGAACTCGATCTTCGTCCGTTGCATTTGAATATTCTTTATCACACACCTTGTCACCTCAGAGCATTGGATCCAGACTACAACGGCATGAAGCTTTTGCAGTTGATCCCCGGCTTGACGGTTGAGAATGCCGATGCGGGATGTTCCGGAATGGCGGGCGTGTATGGCTTGAAACGCGAGACATATAGGACGAGCTTGCGCGTTGGTTGGGGGTTGATCAGCAACATGCAGCAGACCAAAGCGCAAATCGGCAGCACGGAATGTGCTTCTTGTAAGTTGCAGATGGAGCAGGGGGTCGACAAGCCGACGATTCCGCCAATTGCATTGTTAGCGTACGCTTATGGGCGTCTACCGGAGGTCAAGAGTTGGATTCAGAGTCGGCATGATGGATTGAGTGTGCCGTAGAAAGCTCAAGCGGCCCGGTAACACAAACGGCCCGGTGTTGGGATGCGAACGAATCACCGGATGGCTCGCGTCCAGCCTTTTAAAGGTGTTTCTCGAGCCGCTAGCTTTTCGAGATTCCAGCAAAATGCGGAATCGAGGTAGAATGAAGTCATAGCAGACAGGAGTCAAGGACCGATTCACATGTAGCATAGGATGTGCAGAAAATGAGCAGCGTCTCTTCATTGATCGATCGTTTTGCCCAAGCAGCTCCGGTTGCTGTCATGGTTAAGGGAGCACTCGAGCAGATTCTTTCCGATGAGAAGCTCGATGCCGTATTCGAAAAACATGCCTCGCGACAGTACGTCCGTCAGCTGGCGTTCTCATCCTGCTTCTGGTTAATGGCGGACGTCGTCACCAAAACGAAACCTTCCATTCACGCCGCGTTCCAAGACGAAAGAGAAAAACTCGAAGTCTCGGTTCAGTCCGTATACAACAAGCTTAAGTGTTTAGAACTGGGAGTGATGGAGAACCTCTTGTCCTCGACTGCTCGCGATATGATCGCATGCGCCAAGGCCATGAAGGTTCCAACAGCCTCGCTAGTTCCTGGATTCGTATGCAAACTGCTCGACGGCAATGTTTTGGCTGGAACGGAGCACCGAATCAAGGAACTGCGTCGCACGAACGCAGCCGCCCTGCCAGGAAGGTCCGTCTGCATCTACAACTACTCGTACCGAATGATCGACGAGGTCGTCCTGGAAAAAAACGGACATGCCCAGGACAAGAGTCAAATCGACGCCCTCTTTTCGCATATCCATCCAGGGGAGTGCATCGTCGCCGATGCAGGTTTCTGCACGCAGAAGATGATGCTGGGTATTAGCCAGACGTGCAACGCGTACTTCATTCTGCGCAAACCAAGCAACACCGCTGTCGAACTCGTTGGCAAGCGTAAACGCATTGGCAAAAGTGAAACTGGGATCCTGTTTGAGCAGAACGGGATCCTTCATTGTAGGAATGGGAAAAAGGTCCCGCTGCGTGTTGTGAAACTAGAGAGATTCACTCCGACAACTCGCGGCAAGACGGAGATTGCCTTTTTGACGAATCTCCCGGAAAAGGTTAGTGCGATCCAAGTCGCTCAGGCATACCGCCGACGTTGGAGGATTGAGAACACGTTCCAAGACCTTGCTCAAGTCGTTGAGTCGGAGATCTCTAGCTTAGGATATCCATCGGCAGCGTTGTTTGGGTTTGTCATCGGCTGCGTGATCCAGAATGTGCTTGCGTTGATTGAACATGCGTTGCTGATGGGAGCCCAAAAAACGAAACCGGCCTCCAAGCCAAAAACCACCACGGCGACTAAGGTGAAAGAGGAGTATCTATCGCGTTACAAGATCGCGTTAGAGCTCAAGAGTGTGATGCCAGGAATGGAGATCGCGATTGAGCAGCGGTCCTGGCTGAAGTTGTGTGCCAAACTGACGACGGAGGAATTGGCCCAATGGATGTTGAGCGTTGCGAGGCATGCGAAACTGACGAACTACACGACGTACCGTTGGTCTCCGAAGAAAGCGCAACCGAAACGGGCCAGTGGTAACCGGGGCAATCACGTTGCGACAAGCAAGATACTCAACCAGCGCAGCGTGAAGCGAAGAAAAAAAGACCTTTAAAAGGCTGGGCTCGCGCCATTCCGCTTCCATTGAACACCGGATGGCTCGCGCCAATACCGCTTCCATCGAACAACGGGCGACTTGCGCAAGCCAAGTTGCCGATGCAAACCTCGAGGAGAATTCAGATTATTGTCGTTTCTCCCCGGGAACGGCTCGGAGTAGAATGAGGGGATGAGTCACCGATCCGCAGTCCATTCTGAAAGGCGAATTCGGAGAAAGCAGTGGGCTTTTTCTTGGTGGTGCTCTATCGCCATTCATGCCGTTGGCTTGTCCGCGTTGGTGATGTATCTCTTGCAACGTCCAGTCGTGGAGTTCAAGTTTGAGCGTATCACGATTGAGGGAGGGATTGCGAATCGGGTTGACGAAGCGAATGCGGAATTGCGGCCCCAAGAGGAAGGGACTTCAGAGAAAGATCGCTGGCTTCGGGATATCAAGGCTCAGATCGCCAAAGCCGAAGCGAGAGGGGATACCGAAAATCTTGAGCGATTGCAGAAACTCACGCAGGAGCTAAATCGCTCGAGTAGCACCAAATCAGTCGAAGAGATGTCCGAGTACTTCGGAGGATTGTTCGGCAAACGGGCTAGCGCGCCGGTGGAGCGAGCGTCGGATCAAGAGTTCGACGTCTCGACAGCGCAAATCCATGAGGTAAGCAGGCAGGAGGATGGAGCCGGCGGGTACGCTTATCTCTTGGTGATGGTCGATGCCAAGGGGGTAGCCCGCGAGGTCCCCATCGATGCGCAGACAGGAGAGCGGTTGTACAAGACGATGAAGATGATCAAATCCAACCCGTTGCTTGAACGGGTTTATCGGAACATTCTCATGGGGATCCTCGACCAAGTTCTCGGTCAGGAAGCATCCCCTTGAAGTGAAAAAGTTAAGTGAACGCCCGGTGTTTCCGAGTCGATTAACCTTTGATTTTCACCACCAAAACTGGGACTTGGGAATGTCGCACAATCTGCTCTGCAACGGAACCAAGCATCAGCCTTGTAAAACCGCTTCGGCCGTGCGATGGTAGTACGATCAAGTCCGCGTCGATTGCCGAAGCGCGTTCGGCGGTGATGGCGGCGGGGTCACCGATCAAGATTTCCATGGAAACGTTGGCGTATTTTGGATCTGCGAATTCCTCATCTAATGCTTTGTGAGCAGCGTCCAAGCGAACGCGATCATCGATCGCCTCGACGGGGAATCCTTCGGGAGCTAATGGCACGAACGTAGGAAGCACGTGCAAAATGTGGACTTGGGAAGGCGCGTCGGCTATTTCTAGAGCACGGTCGACGGCCGTCATGCAATGGTCAGAGAAGTCATAGGGAACCAAAATGCTTTTGTTGATAGACCAAGCCAAGATCGCACCTCCGCCTGAGTTTGCGTACTGTTTATCTGCATGTCACATGCGTAGCGTTAACTGTATCACGGAAGCAACGCTTCCGACTTGTCGATCGCTTCGAGCGAACGAACGCTTGCACTAAAGTATACGCCGGCGATTGCATGAAGGTAATCATTTCAACCGAGGAACGGGTCCTTTGGCGACAAATCACCACAACGCGAGCAAAATCGTTATACTACGAACATAGAAGTAAACGAGTTTGCCTGGAACAATAACGACTAGCTCGCAAGGGTTAAAACGTTCCACTCTGGCAATGAACTATGACCGCGAACTACGGTAGTGATAAACGGCATTAAAATATGGCTTGGAAGTTAACAGATATTGGCGGGACCTATTCGTCTGAAGGATTTACGCTTAGTGTCCAGGGTGCTGGACGGACTCGCATTCAATTGCAGAGCGATGTAGAAATGAAATCGGCTGCTCGTTCGGCGAGCACTTCTTCATCGACTGGGGGAGATTCCCTTTGCGACTGGGAGGTTGTCCCACGCGATTCGAGCCTCGTGAACGAAGTGGCTTATCCATTACCGAGCGAGCGTTACGTACGGCAACAGGATCTCATTACGGTTTTTCCCCAGAAGTATCCTTGGTTGTTCTCCTACCAAATCGATGTTCGCGTCCTTTCAGCAAACAAGGATCGCTTTGTCGCCGAGTTGTGGCTCAGTATTCAGACATCGATGCTTGAGTCGAACCCAGAACTTTGGATTGCGAGCGGTGCTGCAGGGGCGTCCGCAAAGGACGGGGGCAAGCCAAATCCGATGGGTGCTTGGAAATGCCATCCTGAATACATCTGTTCAGCCGACAAGCGATCTGTCTTGGTCGTTCATCCGCTCGATCGGGCGGACAGTCGTACTGCTGCAAGTGTGACGGGAGAGTTTGAGCATTTGGAGCTCTTCGGACGTTTTATGGAGAAGGGAGTGATTCGTCGGGGCCGAGTATTATTGATCGGTTCTCGAACAACTCTTTCCGAGACGACTATGCGGGAATTGATTCACGCATTCTCTGAAAGCTCCCTTCCGCTGACCGCTTAAATTTAGCGGCTGCATCCGCATTGCAGTCGTGTGAATAGAGATTGATTGACGACGGCAAGCTGATGTGAAGTGTGCCGAAGGCTGGTGGACCGATAAATTTTTTTGACATCTTGAACGCAGGAGTGATCCAGTTGGCTAAAGCATCAAAGACGCAGAACGTGAAGAAGCAGAGTGCGAAGAACTCCGAAGAGGATCAGATTCATTGGTATGACCATCCTGAATGGTACGAAGCTGGTTTTATGAAAGAGACTCCGAACGAAGCGAAGTTTCTTGAAGATGCGTTTCGCAAGTTTGTTCCATTTCCAGTGGAGCGAGTGGTCGAGGCGGGTTGTGGTTCGGGGAGATTGGTTCGGGAGATGGCTCGACGCGGCTACGCCGTAACGGGAATCGATTTGAATGATCAATCTTTGAAGTACTGCAAACGCAAGCTCGATGAGCTCGGTTGCCGAGCGGTGCTATCCAAGCAGGATATGACCGATTTTCAATTTGACCAACCTTTCGATGCCGCTTTCAACGCCATCAATACCTTTCGCCACTTGGAGACAGAAGCTGCCGCTTTGAAACACTTGAAGTGCGTCGCTAATCATCTTCGAACAGGTGGAATATTCATCCTTTCCTTGCACCTAGTTCCTCACGATGGCGATCTTTGGGGTACGGAACGATGGTCGGTAAAAACCCCTGACTACGCGATTAAATACGCGTTGAAAGTTACCGACATTGACGAAGCGAATCGGTTGGAGACATTGAAGATCACCATGAAGGTGACGCAAGGGGATAAAGAGCACGTTTTGGCAGACCATATTCGGCTGCGGCTTTACGATGTCGAGCAGATCAAGTCGTTGTTGGCAAAGGTCAAGGCCTTCGAACTCGTTGCCGTTTACGATTTCTGGTACGACATCAAAGAACGAGTTCGATTGACAAAGAACTCTTGCGACACCGTGCTGATTCTTCAAAAGAAATAGTTGCGGAAGCAAACGGCAACCACTTTTAAAGAGTGCCCGGTGCCGGGAAAAAAGAGCCCGGTTCCGGGAAAAAGAACTCAGTGCCGGCCAAGCAGAAGTGCTTGAGCCGGCATTTTCTATTAGCCACTGGGTCAACTGCCACCGGTTGTTACGAGTAGGACGCTCCGACAGGAGCGTTACGCGAAGTACGTATTAAGTTCTCGGCGGTATTCGGTTTCGTATTTGGGAAACAAGGTTTGGAATGTTTCCGTGCTGACCGCACCGTGTTGAAAACGTCGTTTGGGGAAGACTGGCATATCGATCCCTGTGACTTGACGTATGCCGCTTTGAACGATGCGACCTTTCAAGTCATAGAGCTTGCCGTGATCCCAATCGGTCAGTTCGATGAACGGGATGCCTTCGGAGATTTCGATCACGCGGGGGAGTGCGAAGGGGCTGAAGCCCGTAAAGCCTAGGTGTTTCGCGGGTGCCCATGTGCGGATGTGCCCACGGCTTTGTCCACCGGTATAGACGAGCGAATGTTTGATTGCATGTACCCCCCAGCCTTCTTGGTATAGCATCAAGTTATTGAGAACACTTCGGATTGTCAGCTCGGAGTTTTCCTCGATAGGGTAATCCTTGAGGTTTTCGTCCCCTCCATCGCCGTCGACTAGATATTTCCAGTCTGGGTATCGATTGCGGATCTCTTGGCAGAGTGCCAAGCCCATGGTGGCCGCTTGGATATCGAGTGGTTTGTAATCTTCGGTGATGCGTACCGCCTTACGCCAGTCGAGTTTCGCTTCGGGAACTTCAATGCAATCCCAGAGCATTTGCAATCCGCACTGTTGCAGAAACGAGTTGGCTTGGTCTGCATCATCGGAATGGCCATTGATCGCCAGTGAAAAAGCTTTGAGTCGCTGTGGAGCTTCGCCGCGACGCAGCAGCAGGTGGTTCAATACTAACAGGACAGCACCGCTATCGATACCGCCGGAGAACAGGACTCCAATCGGTTCTTTAGGCGGAAGTTGATCAAGCCATTGGTTGCATTCAAGGGCGAGTTGTCCGATGTATTTGGCACCGATGTTATCGATATCCGTTCCCCATCGGTTGCGAGATGGGTTGAAGTAGCGAGTGTATTGCGGATTGGGATCCGGGCAGCCGATGAGTTCTATCTCGACGACATAGTGCGCGGGAACCATACGAGTATAGGAGGGATGGAATTGGTCCTCGATTCCCATTTCAGCCAGCTTTTCCCTGATCTGGTGCATCTGCTCTGCGACGATCAAGCATGGGCCATCCACCTTTTTCGCCAGGAAGTACCGCATTGGCCGGCCGATGGAGCGGGCTAGGCGAACTGTTTTACCCATTGATACGCAAATCGCGAACTGTCCATCGATTTGCGCTACCTTGGATGCATCACCACTGAGCACTGCCTGTTGAGCTTGCTCGTACGACATGTTTAACAAGATGTTACCAGCGGGATCCATCAAATTCTCGATACGAGAAATGTACTGGTGCGTTGAGTGTTGGGGGATGGAATCGGAAGGGGATGCGGTCATCGTGCGTAGGTGGAAAGGTAGGTTCGAAATTGGTAGGATAATACGAATGCAACGAAGCTGACTGTTTTAGCTTACTTTCAGGTTGGATTGAAGCAGGAAAACGGGGGCTTAGGGGTTCCCTTGCCGCGATTTCGATTTATACTTCCTGAGACCTCCGGGGGCAATTTAGTGCCCGTGAGGGGCTCCTGCGAGGGGGAAGCGTGAAACTGGTCAGGACTTAAGTGTAGCAGCCATAAGCGTCGGACTCTTGTGCGGGGGCCTCTCACGGGCATTTTTTTTTTCGCTGCTGCGAACGCCCGCCAATCGAATTGGAAATACTCAAGCTCTCCTTTGAGTTACTTAAGACTCCAGCGATGCACTTTTCCGTTGGAATCTCCGGCGACAACTTCGTTTGCATCGGCGTTTGCATTTGCCGAGATCGCAACGCGAAGTGGAAAGAATGAGATTGCGGTTGATGATTCTGGTGGCGGTTCGACGGTGAAGCTTTTCAGCTCGGTTCCTTCTGGCGACCAAACCCTCACGATCCGATCTCGACCGCAGCTGGCCAGTTCCCCGCCGGGGCCAAACTTTGCATCGAGGACTCCTTGGGGATGCGCATTGGGTTTCTGAACTGTCGGCCATCCTTCCTTTGCATCCCACCAAATAAGGGATCCGTCTTCGGAGCTAGACGCAAGGATGCGGCTATCGCTGCGCCAGTGCAGACTGCGGACAGATTTCTTGTGTGCGATGAGACTAAACAGTGCGCCCCCCGTTTGGCTATCCCACAGGTAGACATTTCCAATGCGGTCAGCGGTGGCTAACGTGCGTCCGTCGGGTGAGTAAGCGACAGCGGTGGCCCAATCGGTATGCTTGTCGATCGTTGTGACGATCGAGCCATCTTCGGTGGAATAGACTTTGATTAATCGCGATGTACATCCTATTGCAACAAAGCGTTCATCGGGCGAAATATCGGCAGCGAGAATTGCATCGGTCTCATCGGCGACGCTTGCAAGCCGTTTGCCCGATGCAACGTCATAGAGTACGGCCGAACCGTTTCGTACGGGTTTCCCTCCGGCAGCCAGGAGTATGCGTCCGGATCGGCTAAAGGCCAATGCGAGCGGTTCACCTTCCGGAAACGGGAGCGTACCGAGAATGCGTCCATCCTTAGGGGCAAGTAAGTCGATCCCGCCATAGTTGGATTTCGCGATCAGCGGTGCCCGGGGACTTGCGCTAAGTGACAAAACAGGAAAGGGGCGAGCGGTTGCTGGAATCGCTACGATTGGGTAGTTCGTCGGTAACGCACCTGCTGCATTTGAATCCCCCGAGGGATCGACGCTGGTTGCCGAGGGTGTGAATCCAAGGGTTCGCATTTTTGCCGCTGAACTACCAGCGTTTTCTCGAAGGCCAGAATCGATCCATGATTTTACAAGTTCGATTTGCTCTTTTGTAAGTGGATCCGAATCAGGTGGCATCCTGAGGTTTGCGTCCTCGGTGGTCAGGACTTCGAGCAACTTGCTTTGCGCCGACTGTCCCGCCATGACGATCTTCCCACCACCACTTCCTTGAATGACTCCAGCGTAGGAGGAAAGGGTTAAGCCGGCTTCTTGTTTCCCGTCCCCGTGACACACCCCGCACTTGGATTTCAGAATAGCTGCAATATGTTGATCGAAATTGATGGGGTCTTCGTAAGACGCAGCCGTAGCTGCTAGATCGACATTCAAGTTTAGTATTGAGGGTAAGAGTGCTAGCAGAAGGGGGCGCAGAAGCGTCCATGCAGAATGCTGTCGGCAGATTCGCAGGATTGGAAAAGTAGGATGGAACCGATGCATGGGGCTTTGGTGGGTTTGTCGTAGGGTAAATCGTGTTCGAAGTAGCTCGATAGACGTCGATTGATGATTAGTCACTAGTGATTGAAAAGGAATTCAGTCGAGTTAAGCATTCCCCACAGAATGTCTTCGTAGATCTCCGGATTGCCAGGCTGAGCATCGATCCATCGCAAACATTCTTCGACTTCTTCAGCGGTGGGCTTTCGATTCAAAACGCGAACGAATAGTTGTTCGAGAATCTCAGTCGGGGGCTTTTGTTCGTCGATCAGTTTCTTGATCAAGCCACCGGCTTGGAGTCGATCTCGGATCGTATCACCTACGACGAGGTGCATGGTTTGCGATAGAGTTGGATCTTTCTTGGTCTCGCAAGCGCATACCGTACCGCGCGATGAGCGTCCGAAAGTTTCGAAGAATGGATCGCCTGGATGTGGGCCTTCGGTGTCACCCGCAACGCGGGGATAGTACGTGACGGCTCGGGTACCGGTGGGCCATTCCGGGAAGTTTCTGCCAACACCGGTAACGGTCACGATCGAGTCGAGGAGAACGTCGGCTCGAAGTCGCCTTAACTTTGCATGGGAGAATTGTCGGGTATCAGATGCGTTCGATGCAGTGGGTTTAGAAGACAATTGGTAGATGCGGGAGTTGCAGATCTCGCGCACGAAACTGCGAAGATCGTAACGCAATTCGATGAGTCGATTTGCGAGGGCATCGAGCAGCGGTGCATTGGTCGGCGGATTGCTGACCCGGACGTCATCGATGGGTTCAACGATTCCTCGACCGAGGAAATGAGCCCAAGTTCGATTCGCGATGTTTTTCGCAAACATTTCATTTCCCGGTGCGGAGATCCATCGCGCAAGCTCACGGCGAGGATCATCGCTGCGTGGACCTTCGCTGTGAGGCCCTTCGCTGCGTGGTTCATCATTGGCAAATGAAACCGCTTCGGTCGAGCCCAAGGTCTTTGCTAAACGCGGCTTGCCATCGACGGGATTGACTGCTGGATTTGCCTTGGTGTCCCAGTAGATACGTTTCTCGCGAGGTTCAACCCCTGGCTTCCGACGAATGCCGGTAAAGAAGCTGACAAAACTGTAGTAGTCATCCATCGTCCAGCGATCGAAAGGATGGTTGTGACATTCGGCACATTGGATTTGGACCCCGAGGAATACTTGGGAGTAATCTGCGGCCAGCATTTTGGGGTCTACTTGAGGTTTGTGCACAAGCATCGTGTAAAGGTTCACAGGCCCATTGGCGATGTTGGGTCCGGAAGCGGCGGTCATTTCCGCGACAAATTCGTTGATCGGTCGATTCTTTCGAAATTGTTCCCGGATCCAATTGGCGAAACGGTCTGCGGCTTTGATTACCGTTGCTCCTGTTGAATAATTCCCTCCGATGATTCGCAATTGTTCAGCCCACAACGCAGCTTGGTAGTCGGCAAAATCATCCATCGCTAAAAGGCGATCGATTGCTATCGAGCGTTTATCCAATCGACCGTCGTTTATGAAATCGTAATACTCCACTTCGGTCGGTGGTCGACCGA
This sequence comes from Planctomycetota bacterium, assembly GCA_046051705.1. GTDB lineage: Bacteria > Planctomycetota > Planctomycetia > Pirellulales > Pirellulaceae > JBKCUI01. The sequence goes on from JBJONT010000046.1 coordinate 15,501, forward strand.
TCAAGTCGATGGTAAGACGGCGCAGAAATGTTTCGTCGTCACAGACTTCCGAAGGAATGACTCGAAGCTTTTCCAAGCGTTGATAAACCAAGTCGTCGATGAAATTGTTGCTGGGTGGATTGGGCCAATGGAATCCCTCTGAGGGTGGTAGCGTGATGACTTCTGCTCCAACGGTGAACCGGCTGAAACGGCCAAAGACATTCGTATCACCAAACCCTTTGGCTTGAACTACGCCGTTATTGTCAATATCCGCAACACTCGCGTTGTTCGAAAAATATCGACCGAGCGAAGTGACATCACGCGTGGTCCCATCGGAGTAGGTAGCCGTAAGCTGCAATGAATCCGAGCTGTTTTTATCTTCGAAGACAATCGAGTTCTTTGAGAATGCGATGGATGTTACTTCTGGAAATTTGGTTTTCGAAGATTGGCTCTGTTGTGTGAATTGCGCATCGTCCGGCGCACCCGCTTCGATCCACCTGAGCAGAGTGCGATAAAGTTCACTTTCGGAATCGAAAAGCTTTCCACCTGAGTGTGGGACACTTGCGGTGGCTTTTAGAAGCAGCAAACTTTCAGATGGGACGGAGGTATTGATCCGACGATTGGGGATCTCTTCGACGGTCCGCCGATAGTCTCCTGCTGGATCGTATCCGAAGAGTGAGAGCATGTAACCATCTTTGCCTCGCGCTGAACCATGACAGGTTCCTGAGTTGCAGCCAGCTCGGAAAAACACCGGCATCACATCGTGTCGAAAGCTTGGTGTATCGGCTACTTTTGTTGAGTCTGGACCTGGATGGCTCGATTCGGTCGTTACAGGTTCGGTGGCTTGAACGACGTGGAGCGACCCGATCAAAAATAACGCAATGAAGCAAGAAACTGCAAAGCATGGGGCTGCAAAGCAAAAAACTGCGAGTGCTTGCAACTTAGCCGTTAAACACCTAGGCGTAGGCACTGCAAACCTTCTAGCCAGCGTCGGCATGTTCGTTGCGATTCGTTTCAAGGGATCTGCGTTCATGGGTTGGGATGGTGATTGAGTTCAAGTGTGGTCGGGGGCAAGCTTATCTGCGTTTAGTGTTTGGATGCTAGCGTCGGGATGCTAGAGTTTGGGGGCGACCCGCAAGCTTGCGTTACCGGCTCGTTGTCGGATTTCCTGGCCATCGGTGCGAACTACCAATTCGCATTCGATTCCATTGTTGGGGCCGAGGAGAGCTTCGTCGGTGGCGGTTACTTCGAATTCGAGCGTTTGAGAGTCCTTGGTAATTGTCGGCATTGATCCAATAACTTGGACTCCTTTAGGTAGCCCTAGCAGGCTTACCGTTGCTTGGCCTTCGAAGGGAGTCTTGGGGGTTACCCGGAAGGAGATCGTCGCCGTCGCACCTCGTCGGACGCTGGCTGGATCGCTAGAGAGTTCCACATAAGGTTCTGCGATGTTGATTTCGATCAGTTCCGAGGAGACGCGGATTCGGCCTGGTCCAAGGTAGTCGCTTCCGGAGAGAGTCGTTCCCATTACATAGAGCCAACCTTTTCCCAACGGAGCGGAATTCGAAGCGGTAATTCGAAGCATTGCCTGCGACATGCCTTCCTGAATTGTATCTTTTGGGGGCAATCCGACTCCATTCGGCCCGAAATCCGCTTGGTATTCGATAGCTTCGTTAAACCCTTCGTTTCTAACGATGCGAACTGGGACGAAGAGTTCTCCGCCGCGAACTAAGGATGTGGTGGGTTGTTGAAGTTCGATGTGAAAGGGAGCAGGCTGGGTAACGGCCATGGCGAACCGATCCACCCTTAGGGTACGCCAAGCATCTCCGCCGGAGTGATTGATAAATGGAACCACTTGTTGACATCCACCTTGGAGAATAACCGAAGGATCCGAGGCGACGGCTCGCAGCGTAAACGGAGTCCCTTTAAGTGCAGCATTCTGTTCAGCGACGAATTGAATGGGCCAAGTACCAGCTTGGTTAGTAACCATCGGACTGATCATCCGCACACCTTCGGGAAGGCCGTCAGCGATCAATTCATAGGGGCCAGAATAGGAAGTCCCCTGCCCTTTCGGGAGTGATACCAAGACCGTCCAGCGATTGCCTTGGGGGATTGCCAATCCTGTCCCGCGAGAGCCTTCGACCCAATCGAAGAAACGGCTGGTAAGTACTGGATGGATTGAATTCGGTGGGGATTCTATTTCGATCCGATAGACTGCCGAGGGGGACCCATTGCCAGAAGTATCGCGTATTTCAAGGACATAATCACCGTCGGATTTCGGTTCCCATATCACGCTGGGATCAAGCACATCCTTGAATCCACCTCCTGAGCGGATGGAAGATCCGAATAGATCGCGATCGCTTAGGGATCTCGGATCGGCATCGTCAGCTTCCACTTCGATCGATTCATTTCCCGATGGACTGCTCGAACCTGATGTTTGAGATGCAAGTTCCGATGTCAGCGGTGCTTTTCGAATAAGAATTGCCGGATCGATGGGGTGACCTAAAGCAGATCCATAAACGCGAACTCGGTACTTGTCCCCTTTCTTGACATGAATACGAAACTTGTCGGTATCGTAGGGTTCGTCGATCAAGCCGTTGAGAGCTATGGGTAATTCGGGAACATTCGTTTCTTCCGAATTGCGATCTTCAAGGATGTTTCCGTAGGGGCAGGAGCGAAGCGAAAGAGGAGAGGGAGCATCTGCATACACGGGAAATGTTCCAAGTGAAGTAGGAACATCGAGGGTGTCGTGATCAGTTCCGGATGGATCACCGATAAGCTGCACGTCGAGTTGCTTACCAGCTTGTCCACCAGCCGGGTATGCGCTCAGTGGGCGGAGGAAATCACCGATGTGGATGCAATAGGGTATGTCTCGCGGTGAGTGAACGGACTGTCGGACTTCGATGAATACTTGATGGTCCGAAACACTGTCGGGAACAATCAAGCTCAGTAAGGGGTCTTGGACGTGCAATGCGTTTTCGTCGTTTGATCCAAGTTCTCTGCCTTGGCTATCGAGTGCACGGATTGCTAAGTCGAATTCGGCATCGCCGTAATGTTGGTCCGCAAGTCGAACGCAATCGACTTCGATCGAAATGCGTTTTCCCGGCGAAGCATCAACTCTGAAAACATCCGTATCCACTTTACCAAGGATGGTGGTATTCAAAGCAACGCGTTGCGCGGTGGCGATTGTGTCGTTTGGCTCGGAAGTTTCGGGCTCGACCGGAAATGGCGAGACATGAAAAGTCGCCAGCAATGACAAGCCAGTGTTCGTGCGAAGTCTAAAGGGATGTTCACCGGGCTGACAATCGGGATCGATTTCCAGGACTGCTTTGACTTGTTCTTCTATTCTCCCGCCGTGTGCCAAACCGATAGGATTCGGGAGATTTGGAAGTGTCTCGAGCGATAAGGAACGGATTCCTGGTTTGTAGAAGATTAGGTCTTGAGGTTGCTCAAGAAACTTTCCTTGAATGATGACTTCGACCGTCGTACCACGCTGCGCGATTCGCGGGCGAACCCATTCGACATCTCGAAGCATTTCGCCGGCATGAAGGCGTTGTCCGATGAGGAACGATACCAATAGTATCGCCGAGTGAACGTTTAATTTTACTGAGAGGAGTTTATGGATCATCGGTGAGCTTAACTCAAAAGGGCTGGGACAAGTTTCCCGTCTTTGATGATTTCGATAGGGCGAGTGCCGAACGCGACGAGTTCTTTGTCGGCGTCGATACCCAGACCGTTGTAAATCGTATAGAGGAGGTCTTCGAGAGGGAGTGCGTCACGTGATGGTTCATTGGCTACCGAGTCGCTTGTGCCATAGATCAATCCGCGCTGAAATCCCCCTCCTGCGAGCAACATCGAGTAGCAACGGGCATGGTGATCCCGTCCGGAGTCTTTATTGATTTTCGGGGTTCGGCCAAACTCTGAAGTGACCCAAAACAAGGTGGTATCGAGCAGTCCTCGGCGATCGAGGTCGGTGACGAGACCTGCAATGGCATGATCGAGCGGGGCCATAAAGTCGTCGCAGCATTTCTTGACATCGACATGGCAATCCCATGCACCGTAATCGATGGTTACAAATCGAGTTCCCGCTTCTACTAGTCGCCGTGCGATGATAAGGCGTTCAGCAAGCCCTTTTGGATGGAACTTGTTATCCGGCGCACGGACTTTGCCAGTGACATCGCTACCATAGAGCGCGAAGGTCTCTTCGGACTCTCCTTCGAAGGAGAAGGCGCGTTGGGCTTCCGGCGAAGTTAACACAGCGTAGGCTTTGGCGTAAAATCCATCCATGGTATCAAGGGTTGCCGGTTCGGCTTCCGTCGCTCGAATCCGTTTCTCGATTAACTCGCGGGCTGCATTACGACGCTGGAATCTATCGAGTGATAAGCCTTGTGGAAGTGAGAAATCGCGGACTTTGAAATTCTTACCCTTGGCTGGGTCATCACCGATCTCGAACACTCCGTAACTGCTTGGCAGAAAGCCGGTGTTACCGGTAAATGCATTTCGTTTGGGGATGGCGATATAAGGGGGTAGGATTCCTCGGGGCCCGAGTTCATGCGAGAGGATCGATCCCATGGAAGGGTAGTCGATGACGGCAGTTGGGGTGTAGCCTGTCGATAGATGGTAAGTTGCTAAGCCGTGATCTGGGACTTTTCCAACAAGGGTTCGCAGGATCGTAAGTTTATCGGCTACCGAAGCTGTCTTAGGTAGGTTATCGCTGAAGATGTCCCCGTTGTTTGTTTTTACAACACCGAAAGCACCTCGGTATTCCAATGGAGCTTCGGGCTTTGGATCGAATGACTCATGCTGCGGGAACCCGCCTCCTAGGTTGAGCTGTATGATGCTTTTGATTCGTTCCGGAAGAACACCTTTTGCCGATTGGCTGTTGAACGCAGCGTTTGCACGTTCGTCGGCTGCAGCGCGGAATTGGAAGAGGTCTCCCAAGGAGATACCCAGTGCGCCGAGGCTGCCGACGAGGAGAGCATCGCGGCGATGAAGCTGTCGAAACCCAGAGCAGCCTTGTCGGTAGTTTGACGGTTGCTGCTGCAAAGAGGAATGCCGCGAGTGGTGATGGTGCATTTTTAGGGAAGGGGAATCAGGCATAGTAGGGTTGGAAAGTAAATGCCGTGGAGACCAAGGGGGTTTTTTTAGGTCAGCTTTGGAAGTTCGAAGCCTTGGCGGCGATCGCGTGAGAGAGAGCGGTCTGCTTCGGCGTCATTGACGAACAGTTCTCGGGTTGGATCCCAGCGAAGGGGGCGTTGAAGTTCTCGAGTGATATTTGCGAGGTGGCAAACCGTTACGGAGCGATGTCCGATTTCCACGTCAGCGACCGGAAGTTTGCGTGACTTAATGCAATCAAGCCAATTTTGCATGTGCCATCGAGCTTGCCACAAGGCGAGCGAGTCGCTCCATTTGCGTTCTTCTTCGTCGCCATCGAGTTGCTTGAGAAGTTCCATTGCGATTTCAGGAGGATTCGAACTGAATTTATTGCGATTGATTTCGAGTTTCCCTTTTTCGCAAATAAAGACAGCGCCCCCCATCGGGCCTTTGCCTGGCTCGATTGTAAAGTTGACGACAACTCCGTTTGCATATTTCATACGGACCTGTCCGTTTAGACCTTCGGAGAGAGGCTCCAGTTCAACTGGGCCAGTATGGTCCATCCCCAGAGCCCATTGGATTTGATCAACGCCGTGTGCGCCCCAGTTGGTCATTTGTCCACCTGCGAAATCGCGCCACTGCATCCACCCCATCCAATTGGGATGGAAAGGTCGCTCAGCGGCTTGATTGAGCCACATGTTCCAGTCGAGTCCTTCGGGGGTTTTCTCGGCAGGGAATGGGGAGGATGGCGAGGGGGTCGGACCTTCGTAAGCGATCGCGCGGACTTCGAGAATTTTTCCAAGTCCACCGTTTCGGATCAATTCGCAAGCGACGCGGTTCATCTCCATGGATCGTTGTTGCGTACCGACTTGAACGATGCGGTTCGCTTTTCTAGCATGCTCGACAAGATCGCGGCCTTCTTGGATGTAAAGCGATAGCGGTTTCTCGGCGTAGATGTCTTTGCCGGCCAAGCAAGCGTCGATACAAGGTCGGATACGTTGGAATTCGCCCGTGGCGACGATAACGGCATCGATATCTTTTCGATCGAGGATTTGTCGATAATCGGAATAGACTTGCCAATCTGCTTTCAACTTCTCACGGAAGGCAAGAGCACGCGATTGATTGCAATCAGCGACCGCAACGATTTCAGCAGAGTCGGGAAGTTGTTCGATCAACAAGGAACCCCGTCCCCCTACGCCGATGGCACCTACCCGGATGCGTTCGCTGGCCGAAGTGGGATGGGAGTACGAAGCGCGAGTTAAATTACTTGCTGAGGTGGCGAGTAGTAGCGAGCTCGTGGAACCAGCAACGGTTAGGAATTTTCGTCGGTTCAAACTTGCGCGTTGAGATAGATTCATGGGAGAACACTCGGGGAGGGAGAGGATGGTCGACTTGGGTGTCGATTCAAGCGAAAGGAGGGAGGGAGATCTATTCGGTTGTAACGGATTCGCGAGGCAGATGCAACTGAGCCAACTCTGACAATCCATCGTGCAAATGGATTATCAGCGCAAGAGCCCGGGCATACATAAAATAGGACTAGTCCGCCGATGACGCCTCGGAGAGAACGCTTGAGGCAATCGCGTGACAGTATCAGTCCCTCTCCGGTGGGCTGCGTGTTACTTTTTGATTCTTGCGCCAAGTGGCACAAGTGCGTTGAATCTGTCTATCGGTTCATTGGCGACCCATGCAAACGAGCGAAGTAAGACAATACGAAAAATGGGATCGTCAAACGTCCAGCTATAATGCCCTGGAATGCTTACGAATACCCTTCCCTTGTTCTTCTCGTAAGTCCATAGCTGCGGTGTCGCTTCACCGTCCTCTTGACTTGTCGCTAACAATCCGATCCCGGAGACGTCTCCCGTTAGCAACCAATAGCTCTCATCGAGCAGGTCCAGTTCTGGAACGTTGCGCATTATCGGATGGCTTGGGTCGCAATTTCGTAACTGCAATGGACCGTGCCGATATTTGATCTTCCCTCCCCATGAGGCAAGTCCAATCCGCTTCGAGAACTCTCCAACTTGGTCGCTCCCATTAACCGCCCAGTGTAAATAAATGGCACCCCCACCTCGCGCGAAATACTTATCCATGGATTCTTGGCGCTTCGGATCCCAGCTTCCTTTCTGAAAGAATACCAATACGTCGGCTTTGTCCATTTGTGTATCATCTGGGAACTCCCAAGCGGCTTCGACGTTGACATTCTCTGCGGCGGTAAGCAACTGCCCCCACTGTAGCAACCATGCGGGATAATCGTGCTCACTCGGCCCGTGATCCTTCGGACCTGCCACAAGCACGATGTTCAATTCCTTGAGCTCGGATGGAAATGCCACCGATCCTTCAAGCACCTTCGCAACTTGCGCTTCGGTACGCATCGCCGGTGCTGCGGTCGGACCGGACAGGGGCATCGACGGAGCCGGACTCATCAAATAAGTCATCAAGTCGCGGACTTGCTCGCTCGTAAGCTTGTCGATTAAACCAGTTGGCATGATGGACAACTTCGATGGCTTCATCTCTTCGATGTTGGTTTTGAGTACCTCGATTTGTTTGCCTTCGGAATCGCCGAGCAAATACTTCAACCCGCGATCGCGTAGCACCCCGGTTAAAACCGTCCCATCGTTGAGCCGCACTTGGTGTCCAATGAACTCGGGATTGATCGCATGACTTGGGTATTGAATATCTCTTAGATTGCTTGCGTAGTCTCGGAATGGTAAGTTCGATAAGTCGGGACCAATTATTGGTTCAGCACCTGAGCCGGGTTCCGTATGGCATTTTGAACATCCCACTGTTTGGCTGAAGAAGAGCTTGCGCCCCAATCCCCAATTTCCACCCTCTGATTCGGGGGCTTTGGCCGTAAGGGTTTCGAGCTCGTCCGTTTGAGCTTGAAGCTTGACCCATGGTTGTATGAAACGCACTAGCGGCATTGCTCGCCATTGGGGGGCTTCATCCGTGGCAACAGCCACTGAGGTGTTAAGTTCACCTTGCTGCTTGGTTAGTGTCCATGTCATTGCGACCAATGGGCCAGTACCATTTACAGAGTCAAAAGCAATGTGATCTTGGACTTTCCTCCAACCCCATGGATTCGATTGCTCAGTAGCAGCAGCTTTATGGGGATGATCAGCAGAGTTTAGAAGTAGGGCATCTGAGACTGCAGCACCATCGGCGCGAAGTTGAAGTCTGGTTCTTTCCTCCGGCCATGTATAGTCGAGCTTCGTTCCAGGTTGTAGTTTGGGACGATAGATATCTCGCATATCGAGGCTTGTGATCAGTATAAGTCTGCCGGCACCATTGAGGGACTCCCATAATCGGTCGTGCTCGGCGCTTCCTTGCGTCAATGCGCGCGAGACACTTAAGTCGAGGTGAGGAATCCATCCGATCCAATCCCCCTGCTCTGTTGAGTCGGCATTGAGTGCAGCGGAAGTTGGATCATGAATGGACGATGTTGCTGATGAATCTGAGTTCAGATTAAGTGGTTCTCGATCCCAGTGAACCAATACACCGTTTGCCGAAGCGTCGATTTGTGTTTCTGCACGCTGCGGAATCAAAGTGTCATCCGAGCCAATGGTCCGCGATTCGGAAGAGTGATTCGAAGGGAGAGTGACGGCTATAAAATCTGCCGAGTCCGACTGTTTGAAGTTGATCGAGAGAGTGCGAAGATCAGGGCTGAGACCTACGGAAGTGATCGGCAATTGCTGCCGAGGAGCGATCATTTGTCCTTGGACGACCGCATAGGGTGGAACAAGGTTTTCGTAACGATCGGCGGCTCGGACGAATGGACCGGCATCGATTAGGATCTGCTTGGAGAGGTCCGACCAACGAGTCGGATCGATCGGGTGGTCGAATGCGATGTTTATTGCATTCGGTGAGGATCGCCAAGAGAGTACTGGACGCGGTACGGGATGTTTCGCGGTGCGAATTTTATATAAGTTTCCAATGCCAGCAGGGCCGGTTCCCCAGTCGGGAGGTCCGCTATGGCATGCGACAACTAAATCTGCTTGAGGACTGACGCATGCGTCGATGGTGAGTTCTTGCAAGGCAGCAATTAGCTGCGTTTGAGCGGTATAGCCGTGAGGTGTCTTCACCAATTGTGTACGCCAAAGTTTGCCCCGCGATTCGCCGCATACGATTGCGTTATCAGCCCAAGAAGTTGGTCCGAAATGATTGGAGGAATCAGCCGACGGATTGAAGAACAAGCCGCAGGTGGACTGGTGTTGAGGACCGTAGTCAAAGACGGATGGTTGGTCGAGGACCGAAGGATTGTAATTTGGATGGCGAGGTGGAAACCCGTAATGTTGGTTCGGTTCGATGTGCAAAAGTTCGTCGAAGGGGTTACCGTTGGGTAACCAAGTCGCACCTTCTTGATCGGTGCAAAACAGATCTCCATTGGGATGAAATGCGATACCGATTGGAAACCGTACGCCTGTGCAGATTGTTTCGCGTTTCGAGAAATCGGGTGAAATCTTTTGAATTGTTCCGCGATCGCTTTTGATGTCGTATTTGCTGTTCCCTTGGTCATCGACAAGGTAAGCATTTGCATAGTTGGCGGTGCCGAGTCCAAAGTACAGTGCACCATTTGCATCTGTAGCTAACCCCACTGCATCGACGTTCTGAACGATTTCATCCCAGCCTTGGGCAACAATGATTTCTTCATCGCATCGTTCATCGCGATCCCGATCAAGCAGTAACGAAACTTTCCCTTTACTTGCGACGAAAACTCCCCAGCCACGAGGATCGTCGTGTTTTAGGAATTGCATCCCTATAGGTCCTCGGAGGGATCCATTGTTTTTGTAGAAGACATGAGCTTGGTCTTCTAATTGATCACCATCGGTATCG
>JBJONT010000047.1:0-9440 GCA_046051705.1 Planctomycetota bacterium
GCAGCCAAAGTCCGTGCGGACGAAATCGCTAACCTTCTGAAGAACGCCAGGTTCAAAGTTGCTCGAGCAAGCATCGATTCGAAGTCGATGCCGTTAGTTCAATTGCAAGAGCTCGAAGACTACGACGCAATCGTCCTCGCCGGTGCCTTTAGCAACAACGAAGTCCGAACGCTTCAGATGGCTTTGAGCAAGATCATCGATCTTGAAGCCCCAGATCCACTTCAGCCAAAACATTGGGTATCTTCGATCTACACCGGGGTTGTGCCGATCGTTTACAAGGCCCAACGAGCATTGCTACAAAGCTTGATGGAAAGCACTCTCTGGTCATTCGTCACCATTACCCCGTTGATGATCTTTGTTTCACGAAGTCTCCGAGCTGGTTTGGTCGCGATGATCCCTAACATCGTCCCGGTGGTCTTTATTTTTGGATTGATGGGATGGCTAGGTATCGCGATCGACATCGGTTCGATGATGACCGCCAGTATTGCACTCGGAGTCGCGGTCGATGATACGATCCACTTCCTATCTTGGTTCCGTGGCAATGTCGAACAAATGAAGGACCGGCGAGCAGCCATTATCGCCTCCTACAAACAGTGCGGCACCCCGACCCTGCAGGCAGCTTGTATCTCCGGCCTTGGCTTGAGCGTGTTCGCCTTCAGCACGTTTACTCCGACGCAACGCTTTGGCTGGTTGATGCTCACGATTTTGATCGCCGGCGTCATCGCGGAACTTGTGCTCCTACCAGCGATCCTAGCCGGTCCGCTAGGTAGCGTATTTGATCCACGCGGGTCGAAGTACCATCCGATTGCCAAGTTTTTTATGATTTTTCGGCATAAAGTTCGCCGCCGATTTGATTCCAAACACTCCCCTGAAAACGGGGCGAAAGACTCGGAATTACAAAATGCCGCCTGAAGAGATCGAGGGGTAAGGCCAGAACTCCCGAATGCATAGCCCGAAGGCGTTGTTGGAGTTTTGTTACTTTTACCCTTGGAAATCTTCTCGGTTCAGGATAAACTTTCGGCCCCTTGGGTTGGACTTTTTCCATCCCATCGTCCCAAGTTGGGGGCGACCATAGCACGGTATTGTCCCTGAAGGATTCGAATATGACCAAGCAAAAGACGCACAAATCCACGAAAAAGCGATTCCGTTTGACTGCAACTGGCAAAGTAAAGCACCGCAAGTGCGGAACGAGCCACTTGGCAATTGCCAAGCCAGCAAAGAAGATTCGCCAACTGCGTGGTACGCGTGTCCTCGAGCCAAATCTAACGCGTGCGATTGTTGATGCATTGCGTGGAAACAGCTACTAGGAAACATCCAGGCCCATTTTTTAGTTCCAAGCATCTGGGTAACAACGATCGCGGGCTCGCGTATGGGCCTTGATTTACGCCGGTGAACCTCCATGGTTTCCACCCCGCGATGACCTGAAATGCGTTTTGTAGACTTGTAGAGAGAACGATGAGAACGAGAAAAGGTTCAGCTCGCCGTCAGGCGAAGCGACGTTTGTTCCAGCGGGCAGAAGGTTATGTTGGCGGTCGTCGCCGTCTATACCGAACTGCAAAAGAAAACCTGGTCCGCGCAGGCCGTTTTGCTTACCGTGACCGTCGTCGCCGTCGACGCGACTTCCGCCGCCTTTGGATCACCCGCTTGAACGCCGCTGCAAGATTGCAAGGCCTTCGATATAGCCAATTCATCGCTGGCTTGGTCCTCGCCAAAATCGAACTCGATCGCAAGCAACTCTCTGAGATGGCGATTAACGATCCAACAGGTTTCGAAGTCGTAGCAAACACAGTCAAGGCCGCCTTGGCGAAAAAAGCAGCGTAAACTGACTGGCTATCGTATGGCGCTCGATTCGTTTGATTCTGCAGTCGATGGCTTGCTTGCCGATGCGCGAGCAAGCCTTCAAAGTATCGACTCTCTTGAGGCCCTCGAGGCATTCAGAATCCAGTTCACCGGCGCAAAAAACGGTGCACTGAAGTCACTCCAGAAACTTCTCGGTGCTGTCCCTCCAGAACACAAGCCCGCTGCGGGGAAACGCTTCAATCAAGCCAGAGAAGCCATCGAACAACTTCTCACCGAATCTGCCGATAAGGTCTCCCAAGCTTCCTCCGGAAAACCAAAATCCTCAACGGGCCCTCTGGTCGATCCAACTCTTCCCGGCCTGCGTCCTAGGATCGGCGTTCTTCACCCTATCACCCAAACGCTCGAACATCTCAAAGAGATCATGGGGCGCCTAGGGTTTAATGTCACCGAAGGCCCTGAAATCGAAGACGAATGGCACAACTTCGTCGCATTGAACATTCCAGAAGATCACCCGGCTCGCGATCCACTCGATAATTTCTATCTCGCTACAGCAAAGACAAACCTCCCCAAGTCTTCGACCGACCCTCAACCAGCCGCAAATTCTGGCGGTGCCGATATCGCAGCTAGACTGCTACGAAGTCAAACTTCGACAGTGCAGATTCGTGTTATGGAATCCACGCCGCTGCCCCTTAGAATCATTTCGCTCGGTCGCGTCTACCGACCCGATGCTCCAGACGCCACCCACTTTCCCATGTTCCATCAAATGGAAGGACTTTGGGTCGACAAGAATGTAACGATGGCACAGCTCAAAAGCGTTCTGCGATTATTCGCAACGAGCTACCTCGGTGGAGATGTAAACGTTCGCTTCCGCCCCTCATTCTTCCCCTTCACCGAACCGAGCGTCGAAGTGGACTACTGGTGGAACGGTCAGTGGATTGAATTCGGCGGTGCGGGAATGGTCGACCCGAATGTCTTTCGAGCCGTAGGTATCGATCCTGAGCAGTGGTCTGGTTTCGCATTCGGGCTCGGCGTTGAACGACTTTGTATGCGCAGGTTTGGAATTACCGACATTCGAGATTTGTATCGCAGTGACGTGCGATTCTTGCGTCAATTTGCGTCGTAAAGTGTCCGATCTTTTGCTTACCGTTGAGTCTGCGAGTTTGAATCATGTTGGTCTCCTGGGAATGGCTATCAGATTACGTCAAACTCGATGCTCCCTTGGAGCAAGTTGTCGATCAATGGGCACTATCTGGTCTTAACCACGAAAGCACCCAGTGGGTCGAAGGACTTCCTGTCATCGACCTTGAAGTAACCAGCAACCGCGCCGATTGCTTGGGGCACATCGGGGTTGCTAGAGAAGCCGCCGTACTGTTCTCAAAGCCCCTCGTGATTCCTCAGCCGACATTCGAGGAAGCCTCTGAGAATGTCAGTTCGGTCGTTAAAGTTGAGAATCAATTTCCAACTGCTTGCCCTCGCTACACGGCACGCGTTATCAAAGGTGTGAAGATAGCACCGAGTCCCGAATGGTTCGCGAAGCGACTGCGAAGCATCGGGGTCAAACCCATCAACAATGTAGTCGACGTGACGAACTATGTAATGATGGAATGCGGACAACCATTGCACGCATTCGACCTTGCGAAGATCTCCGGCGGCAAAGTTGTCATTCGTCCAGCCAACGAAAAAGAAGCCTTCGCGGCGATCGATCACAGAAACTATTCGCTCGATAGCCAAATGGTTCTGATCGCCGATGCGAATCGGCCCCTTGCACTCGGGGGTGTTATGGGTGGCTTGGAAAGTGAAGTCTCTGAGAACACTGTCGACCTTCTGATCGAATCCGCTTCCTTCGTTCCGATGGCGATACGTCGAGCAGCTCGAAAGCTCAAACTTCACTCACCTTCATCCTACCGATTCGAAAGACGAATTGACCCGAACGGCCTAGACTGGGCATCTCGCAGATGCTGCCAACTCATCCAGCAATTCGCTGGCGGGAAAGTTTTACAAGGTGTAGCCGATACTTCCTCAACACCTACGCCACTCGCGGAAGTCTCGTTGCGTCGCTCACGCGTTACCCAAGTACTCGGAATCGATGTGCCTTGGGAAAGATCGCAAAGCATCCTCGCGCAACTTGGCTGCAAGATTATCGCTTCAACCAATGATGACTTGAAGCTTCAAGCTCCTTCGTTTCGTCAAGATTTAACCCGAGAAGCTGATTTGATCGAAGAAATCGTACGGATCGTTGGCTACGATGCGATTCCAGAAGATGCCATGGTTCCGATGGTCTCCTCTGCACGTCGCCCTAAAGACTTCATGATGGCCACCGTTAGATCCGTCGCCTGTGCTGCCGGTTTTGATGAAACGCTCAATCCAAGCCTGATTGGAAAGACCGCAATCGATCGGATTTCTCCTTGGACTGCAAATGATCCACTGACCACCTCCGTCCCATTGCTTGAAGGGGCTGCGGTGCTGCGTCGATCCTTGATCCCAAGCTTGATCGCTGCGCGACTGCACAACCAAGCTCAATCAAACCGTGATGTCCGTCTTTTTGAAACCGCAAATGTTTACTTGCCTCAAGGCTCACAACTTCCAAAAGAGCAACTCTGTTTGGGCTGTATCGCGGAAAGCGATCCCCGATGGGTCAGAGGGGTCTTTGAAGAGATCTTGGACCGATTATGGGGAGCCGGTTGCGCACAGTTAGAAGAGCGAATGATCGACCTAGACTTTCTAGAGCGAGGAACCGCTATCGCTTGGTTCCTAGATAACGCCATGCTCGCTTGGGTCGGTAGCTTGTCAAAGTCGGTTGCTCAGAGCATAAAACTCGATGGCCCGGTGGCCATCGGTGAACTGGACCTCGATCAACTCTTAACCCGTTCGGTGCTAGTACCGAAGCTCAAGGCCTTAAGCCCATACCCAGCGATCCTAAGAGACTTGAATTTCATCGTCGATGAGTCGATTCAATGGCAAGGCTTTCGCGCGACGATTCAACGAGCTGCAGGGAACCTGTGTAAAGAAGTAGTATTTCGAGAGATCTATCGGGATACCAAAAAAGATGGAACAGGCAAGAAACGCATATTGTTAACTTTGACAATACAAAGCGACACCGAAACACTTCGCAGCGAAAGCGCCGATGCTTTGGTGGCACAAGTTATCAGCGCATGCCAAAATGAGCATGCAGCACATCTGCTAGCATGATGTTAACCGTCGTATAGCAATACCAAATACTCGGTCCTACCCTTTCGTCTTGGCGAGACGGCTGATTTCATATGCGGGGGTCTCCAATAAACAATGAGTATCGGAGCAATCCCCTGGAAACTTATTGCACTTCCGCTTTTACTGCTGATTTGCGGGCTGCTGTCTGCTTTGGCATTGGATCAATTCCAAAACCGATTGTGGTTTGAACAGCAAGCAAGTGAGATATCGCGTGAAGCACACTTGCTTTCTCGAACTCTCTCTGTATCGACCGATCGCAGCGCCTGGACCCAATTCGTCCAAAGCTTCCAGCGGATGCATCTCGGTGATGTGCAAATCTTATCAGGCGCTGAACTCACCGAACGCGAACGTCAAGACTTTGTCCTAGCACCCATCGAGTGGATCCGAGAACCCGATCGGTTTTATCGCTTGCGCAGCCGCCAACCCATCGAAGCACCCGATGAGGCTTCGGTGCAAATCGACCAAACTCCAGTTGATTGGATGCTCGTTACCAGGCGTGTACAGCAACCGCAATCAGGTTCCATCTTACGCTATCTGTTCCTGGGCAGCGTTGGACTAATCGCTGGACTCGGTCTGCTTGCCTTCCGGATTCACAAAGAAGCGAAACTCGATGAACTAACGACCACTCTGCGATCCATACGCTTTCGAAGCCAACAGCCGATTCCTCGCAACGAATTCTTAGGCCTGTTCCCTCAAGCCATGAACGTCGATCCTCTCGGGAGGGAATTCGTGGCCTTATGCGATACGCTCCATCAAAATGCGTTCATCTATCAAAGCGATTCAGAACCTTCCGAAGCGATCTTTGCAGCCATGCCCGTTGGCATTCTAGCCTTCGCACCCGACTTGCGACTCACTTTTGCAAACCGCGCCGCAATCCGCTTTCTCGATCTGGGCAATTCCATCCGAGAAAACATCCCACTGATCGAATTGATCCGGCAACCGAAAATCTTAAGTCTCGTTCAAGATGTTCAAAAACAAAGTGCATCGCTCGAATGCGAGCTCGAGACGACCGATTCGGTCGGAGGTACCGTCACTCTAAAGATCCGTGGACACTCAACGTTAGATTCCTCACAGCCTTCTGCGTCGCGTTCGGTCCTACTTGTAATCAGCGATGAAACAAGGTTGAAACAACTCGAGAACTACCGCCGCGATTTCACCGCAAACGTCTCCCATGAATTGAAGACTCCCTTGTCGGCTATCAAAGCTTACTCGGAGACCCTACTGATGGGGGCAATCGATGATCCAGATGCCGCTGTCCGGTTCGTCACAAGCATCGGCGAACAAGCGAATCGTTTGGATCAATTGATTCGAGGGCTTATGCAACTCAGTCGCATTCAAACGATGCCCGAAAGGCTTGAGCTCGCTCCCATCTATCTCGCCGATATCGTCAGGTCGGTCGTACGTGAACAATCCACCGTAGCGGAATCAAATCAAATATCGATCATCAACCATATCGAAGAGGATGAGTTCACTGACGATCAACTCACCGTCCTCGCCGAGCACGAGTCCCTGCGGACCGTCTTCGGAAACCTCTTAAGCAATGCCATCCGGTACAGCAAAAAAGGTGGTACTGTTGAAATCAAAACCGAACACACCCGAGCCACTATCGACTTGCTGGTCATCGACCACGGAATCGGGATCCCAGCCGAAGATATCAACCGAATCTTCGAACGCTTCTATACCGTCGATAAAGCTCGCTCACGCGATTCAGGAGGTACCGGCCTGGGACTTTCAATCGTCAAACACCTTACATCCGCAATCGGTGGTAACATCCGCGTCTCGAGCGTCCTGGGATCGGGCAGTACCTTTCGAGTCTCACTAAAAAGGGCCGATCTAACCCCCAACGAAATCAGCGCTGCGATTTAGCCAAAGCCAACCTGAGAAGGAACAAACTTCAATCATGAAACTTCCCGTTGAAAAAACTACGAAGCAACCTCTGAATTCGGATCGCCGAAGCTTTCTCAAAACCGCAGGATGGATCTCCGGCGGCTTTTTCGTATCAACTCCTGCTCGCCGCGTCTTCGGCGCTTTGAGCCCAAACGATCGGCCTCGAATCGGTGCCATCGGCCTGCGATACCAAGGAACTGTCATTGCAAATCAGTCTAGAATCTTCGGCGATATCGTCGCCGTTTGCGACGTTGATAAACACGTTCGAGAACAAGCCAAAGCGTCCTTCGGCAGCACTCCACTCGCGTTCGAAGACTATCGAGACTTACTCGCTCGCAAAGATATCGACGTGGTGACCATCGGAACCCCTGACCACTGGCACACTAAAATGCTCATCGATGCATGCAAGGCAGGTAAAGATGTCTACTGCGAAAAACCGCTGACACTCACCGTCGACGAAGGAAAAAAAATCTGCGATGTTGTCCAACAAACAAAACGAGTAGTACAAGTCGGCTCTTGGCAAAGAAGCGATGAACGCTTCCGCACCGCAGCCGAAATCGTTCGCGCAGGACGTATCGGAAAACTAAAGTCAGTCGAAGTCGTACTTGGGAAAAATGCTACCGGCGGTCCATTCCCCTCAAGCCCAACTCCAAAACATATCCAATGGGATCTCTGGCAAGGTCAAACACCTGAGGTTCCTTACGTCGAAGAACGATGCCACTACACCTTTCGTTGGTGGTGGGAATACTCCGGTGGACAAATGACCGACTGGGGCGCTCATCATATCGACATCGCTCAATGGGCCATCAATTCTCTCCCCGTGCGATTCGAAGGCAGTTCCGTAATGCCCAACGATCAATCTGGATACAACGTACCTGTCGACTTTGAATCGAAAGTCACCTACGCCAACGGCGTAGAATTGACAATTCGAGATCACGGCGAAAACGGAATCCTCTTCCAAGGCGAACAAGGCAGAATCTTTGTCAATCGCGGTAAGCTAACCGGCGCTGCCGTCGATGAGTTGCAATCCAGACCACTGCCTCGTAACAAGTGGCAACTCTATAAACACGACCATCCCGATAGACCACTGCTGACCGGAAAGCTTGAAGCAATCATCAATCACATGGGGAACTTTTTCGATTGCATCGAATCAAGGAACAATCCGATCTCGGATGTGGTCAGCCAACACCGTAGCGTGTCGACTTGCCACCTGGCTAATATCTCGCTTCGACTCGGACGCCCACTCCAGTGGGATCCTAAAAACGAAGTATTCGTCGATGATGCACAAGCCACTACGATGCTCTCTCGAGAACAGCGCAAAGGCTACGAGATTTAAGCAGGAAGCAAATTCGGTGTTAGGCTCGCGATCGACGGTACAACCAAATCCGGCTTATAGGCATACCGCGCTAAGTCCTCTTTGCGCGTCCCACCACTGAGCACAAGCACTGTTTTGTACTCAAGCTGTACACCGCCGAGAATGTCCGTCTCCATCGTATCACCGATGACTACCGTCTCATCGGTCGACAAACCCAACTCCTTCCGAGCCGCTCGCAACATGATCGGACTCGGCTTGCCCACACTAAATGCTTTCACACCAGAAGCAGCCTCGAGCATCGCCACAATTGCACCACAACCAGGTCGCATCCCCGATTGCGTCGGACAGTTCGGATCAAGATTCGTTGCTATTAGCTTCGCCCCATCGAGAATCATCCGCAAAGCAGCTTCCGCCATCTCAAAATTCAAATTCCGCCCCTCTCCAACCACGACGTAGTCTGGGTCGCGATCAACTATGGAAAACCCGTTCTTATGCAACGCAGTCAGCAGTCCTCCCTCTCCAATGACATAAGCTGTCCCATGTGGCTTCTGAGAAGCCAAAAATCGGGCAGTAGCCATAGCACACGTATACACATGCCCTTCCTCAACATCGATTCCCAATCGCTCAAGCTTCTTCGCGACGTCTCGCCTCGTTCGCTGCGAATTGTTCGTTAGAAACAAGAACGGAGTCTTAGACTCCCTCAACTCGGCAATAAAGCGATCCGCTCCTTCAATGAGTTCGTTCCCGCGATAAATCACGCCATCCATATCGATCAAATATCCAACCATGCTTATCGAATCCCCTTCGAGTATCCACCTTCGTGCCAATCCAAGCTATCGATCCTTCGATCTCTTCTTCCGCATTCAACCCACCGCAAACTATCCATCGTAAACTTACTAACGCAAACTCCGTGCCAAAAGAACAAGGCCGCTGATGTAGATCAGCATCGAAATATCGCATGGCAATTATGAATTCCGGACAACTCTACACGCCGGTAAAATTAGCACCACAAAAAGATACGACACGCCTCACAAGCTTTCGCAGCAAACGACGACTCGCTACAAAACAGCCCACTTCTTATGCGAACGTGCTCATAAACAGTGCTAGCAGAAAGTGCCGGGCTATTGAGGAAAAAGTAGTGGCAAATCTGGTTGCAATTCGGGCCCAGTATCGCGCTAGTGCTGGTGCTGGTGCTAAGTTGATGGGACCTGTTTTGTTTGCTTCAAAGGTA
>JBJONT010000048.1:0-7108 GCA_046051705.1 Planctomycetota bacterium
TAGCGATGATCGAAGCCCTCGGAGGCCAAGGCAAAGTTGCTATCTTGGACTTCCCTCAAGTCGAAAGCGTGATGCTTCGAACCAAAGGATTCCGTGACGAGTTAGAGCAACAAGCCAAAGAAAAGGGAGTATCGATCCAAATCGTAGGCGTTCTGCCAGGCGATGGCGCAAAAGACAAGAGCTACAAGTCAACACAAGACCTTCTCCAAAGCCACCCAGATTTGAACGGCATCTTCGCCATCAACGACCCATCGGCTTTGGGATGCTATGCTGCATTAGAGAATGCAGGCATGGTCGACAAAATCAAGATTGTCGGATTCGACGGGCAGATCGATGGCAAGCGAGCGATTCGAGACGGCAAGATTTACGCTGACCCCATTCAGTTCCCAGTCCGCATCGGAGAAGAAACCGTCGCAGCGATTTTGAAGTACCTCAATGGTGAAGAAGTCCCTGCGGAACTACTCATTCCGACCGAACTGTATCGGCAAGCGGACGGCAAAGCCGATGCGAGTCTTTAAGGGACAAACATCATGCATCGATCGATGTTCGCAGTTTCGTTCGCAGTTCCGTTCGCCGTATTGCTCGCGATTCTAAGTGCTGGCTGTGACGTCCCTCGCGCACCAGACAGTGTCCTCACAAAACTCCACGGACAGACTGTCACTGTGTTCATTCGCCATGATGTGCTAGGACAAGCTTCCGACATCCCGTCCTCGATATCGGTTGGTGTCCTCAATGGGGCCGAAGTCTCCTTGACGGGCAAGCTCATTCTCAGTAGTCCGCAATGGATTGTCATCGATGTACTCGATAGTCGTTGGACGATACCCCGTGAGAACGTATTAGCCATTCGCCAAATAACTCCATCAAAGTAAGTCTCGACCACCCAGAGAGTTGGAAGTAGCCATGAGTCAAGTCAACGGGTCAGCAGGAGAGCTCGGAGTCAACGCTGAGTTTGCAAGAACTGTTCATTTGCGTGACTCGCAGGGACGTTGGTGCTTTCGTCTCGATCGAGACCCTTGGAACCATTTACGACTGCATGATGCCCAAGGTCGCGAATATCCCGATGTCTCGATCGTCCCACTCTATCCCGTACTAACACCGCGCGAATGGGTTTCGATCCTGTCGAAAGACGGTGTCGAACTTGTATGCATGAAGAACCTCGATGAGCTCGATCCCCAAGAGCGATCTTGGATTGAACAAGAATTGGAACTTCGCGAATTTGTACCTCAGATTTCGAAAGTCCATTGGGTTTCCGGGACGCAAGAACCTTGCGAATGGGACGTTGAGACCAATCATGGACGAACGAGATTTGTACTCAATGCAGAGGAAGATGTACGCCGGGTAAGCGCTTGGACGGTCCACTTCGTCGATGCCAACGGATGCCGATTTAGAGTCGATGATCTACGAAAATTAGACAGTCGCTCACGAGCTTACGTCGAATGGTACGTCTAGCATGTCGAACAGAAAGATACGATAATCGCGAGTATGACCCAATCGTGTGACATTCGTGGTTCGATGGTTTTGCTCGGCACAGGGACGAGTGTAGGAGTCCCATGTATCGGGTGCTCGTGCGCTGTTTGCACTGGGGGGCACCCGAGAAATCAGCGGACGCGATCGAGCGCAATACTCGGGCTCCCCGAAGGGAACTTGCTTATCGATACACCGCCGGAGCTTCGAATGCAGCTTCTGCGGGAAAAAATCGGCTTGGTGCACGCCGTCTTGTACACCCATGAACATGCCGACCACCTGCACGGTCTTGATGATGTCCGGCTTTTTCCTTTCATGCTTGGCCACCCGATCCCGATCTACGCCACAGAGATCGTCGAAGGCAGAATTCGAAAGATCTTCGACTATGCATTTAGCGATCGGCAAGAGACGCATCCCGGCGCGGTTCCCAAGATGCACTTGCAACGTATCGACGAGCAGCCACTTGATGTTCTAGGCGCAACCTTAACTCCGATCCCTTTGATCCATGGACCGCACTGCCGCGTTTTTGGATATCGAATCGGTAATGTCGCTTACTGCACCGACACGAACTGCATTGAACCATCGAGCAAGGAGTTGCTTCAAGGCCTCGATGTCCTTGTCTTGGACGCGTTGCGGCTAAGCCCTCACCCGACTCATTTTTCCGTAGGTGAAGCCTTGGACATCATCGAAGAACTCGGGCCGAAGAAAGCTTATTTGACTCATCTATCACATGAGCTGGATTACACAAGCTTTTGGCGAGAACTTCCAGAACACGTAGCTCTAGCTTACGATGGACTGCGGATTGAGCTGACTTGAGAATTAGAAAACAGACAACACACGCTTCGCGATCATTTGAAGTAAAGACGGCTGAAGCAAACACTGTGTGAAGCGAGCGTTGAAAAAACGCGTGAAGAGAGACATTGCATGGGTAACCTTGAAGAACCGCAAGAACAATCCGACGAACGGGATGCGCAAGTTTCGTTCGGCACGTTGTTGTCACTCTTCTATACCGAGAGCAGTCAGTTCGCGCGCTTCGTTCGCATCGAATCCAAAGACGCGCCAACCGATTACCAACGGCTGCTGGCTCATTCGTCGCACATGACGGTCACAGTCGAAGATTTTTATCGCGACAAACTCGAAGTGAAGGTCTTGCGATCCTATACCATCGGCGATCACTACTGCCGCGAAATCCTGTTGTCGACGCAACGCGATGCAAAAGTTGTGCAGTACGGAATCGTGCGACTGGATCTAACCGTTGTCCCCGAAGGTGCGAAGCAAGAGATACTATCCGAAGCGAAACCGCTTGGACGAGTCTTGATCGAACACGCTGTATTGAGAGAAGTCGAATGCATCGATATGTTTCGCGTTTGGACAGGTCAAGCTTTATCGGCAATGTTTGATTGCCCGATCGGCTCGGTCACCTACGGCCGAACCGCATTGATCTATTGCAATCGGGAACCCGCGATCGAACTCATCGAGATCGTCGCTCCGGTCCCAACTTCTCACAGCGATACACTTGCTCAATAACCTCTCCGTTCAAATCGATTTACGACGAAGCAAACAAATATGACGATTTATTTTTCCGAAGGTAGCTCGACACACTCCCTGGGCATGGACGATTTCCTCAGGGGCTTGCAAGTCTCGATCGATGCTTATTGCAAAGCGCGCGGAGTCCCAGCGCCGTCTAAGGTTCTAGCGATCCCCCCCGATCATACGCGGATGGACTCACAAGCTGGCCCGATTACGCGAGCAGCCCATCAATTGCTTGGCGACCGGCTTACCGACGTTATGCCAGCGCTCGGTACCCACGAAGCGATGAAGGAGCCGGAACTTCAAAAAATGTTCGGTGACCTTCCCCGCGATTTGATCCGAGTTCACCGATTCAAATCCGATGTCGATACCCTTGGGATGGTCGATGAAGCTTTCGTCGAACAAGCGACCGAAGGAATTTATAAGAAGCCTTGGCCAGCCCAAGTCAATCGAATTATTTCTCAAGGTGGACACGATTTGATTTTGTCGATTGGCCAAGTGGTGCCGCACGAAGTCATCGGCATGGCGAACTACACCAAGAATATTTTTGTCGGGACGGGTGGTAGCGAAGGAATTGACGACAGTCATTACTTGAGCGCTCTCTTCGGATGCGAGCGAATCATGGGTCGTTGCGACAACCCATTGCGCAGAATCCTCAATCGTGGCGCGGAGATGTTTCTTACACCGTATCCGATCTTGTATGTTCTGACCGTCGTGGAATCGACCGACCACGCAGGCCCGGTCGTTCGAGGATTGTTTATCGGTGATGACCATTCCGTCTTTTTCCGAGCAGGAGAGTTGTCAGCAAAAGTTAACTGCTTCCGGCTCGATCGCGCTCCGAACAAAATCGTCGTATGGATGGATCCGAACAAGTACAAGAAGACCTGGGTGGGCAATAAAGCTATCTATCGCACCCGCATGGCGGTTGCAGACCAAGGCACGATCGTCGTGGTTGCCCCTGGGGTCAATCGGTTCGGCGAGCACGACGAAGGGGACGCGTTGATTCGAGAACATGGTTATCGAACGACCGAAGAGATCCTCGAACGCACCCGCACCCATGAGTCCCTTGGCAAGAACTTATCGATCGCAGCCCATTTGATACACGGCTCCCCCGAGAATCGATTCCATGTGGAGTACTGCCCTGGCGGATTGAGCAAAGAGGAGATCGAAGGGGTTTGCTATGGGTATGGCGATTGGCGAACCGCGATGCAGCGCTACCGAATCGAAGGTCTTACCGACGGATGGCATCGCACAGCCGATGGCGAAGAGTATTATTTTGTGCGGAATCCCGGTCTGGGATTGTGGATGCATCGCGGACACCGCCATGCGTTCGACGACCAAAGCCCCGCACCCGTGCAGTCGTAGAGCACAATCAAGAGTACACAACCACGACGCGGCCACCCACCGTCTGGCGACGAGTGGCTACGGGTTCGCGCACAAGCGCGTCTCCCCTCCTCCCGCTGGCGGGAGCAAGGGGCCGGGGGATGAGGGTGGTGACCGCGCAACTGACTTGTCGGACTTGTCGGACCTGTCTGACCTGTCTGACCTGTCTGACTTGTCTGACCTGTCTGACCTGCCTGACCTGCCTGACCTGTCGGACCTGTCGGACCTGTCGGACCTGTCCGCCCCCCTCCAACCTTTACTCGCTTTTGCGAGGGCTTTCCCAAGTCACATCGGCGACACCGAGTTCATGGTTCGCAAAGCGCGCCATCACAAACAATAGATCGCTCAAGCGGTTCAAGAAGATCACGATGTGCGAAACATCGCTGACGCGGCGGTCGTGACCAAGCCGAACGATTTCTCGCTCCACGCGACGACAGATGGTTCTTGCCAAGTGCAACTGGGCCGCTTGGGGACTCCCGCCTGGCAGAATGAAATTCCTCAGTGGTGGCAGCTCGCGTTCCATGCCGTCGATCCACTCTTCCAAAGCCTGTACGTGCGGCTCGTTGTTCCATTTCAAATGATGTTGCTCAGGCTCGGGTGTCGCTAACTCCGCTCCGATCGAGAACAACTGATGTTGAATGGTGGCCAGCATCGGATCAAGTCGGCTTGAAAGCCCCGTGCTGCGGGCGGTACCAAGCACCGCGTTGAGTTCATCGACCGACCCATACGCACAGATTCTCGCATCGTCTTTCGAAACCCGTGGTCCGCCAAAGAGGCCTGTTGTACCCGCATCACCCGTCTTCGTATAAATCTTCATCCGTCCCCTCCTGAAGCTCTTCCTCGCCGACACGACTCACGCAACTAGCACCTGCTGCAACTAGCACCGCGGATACAGGCTATGTATGATAATGGCTGGGCAAGCCTACGGTAGGTCTGAAGGTCGCTCGGGTGTAAATTACAAAGACCTTCCCGATCCCATCAACGAATTGCTTTCGCAAACGAACTCGTGTCGCAATGAATGAAGAGAAACCATCTGTATTTGCGAGCGGCTACTTGATCTTTCGCCGCCAAGGAACACAGCTTCAATTTCTCCTGATGAAACACCCGGACCGTTGGGATTTACCCAAAGGGCACCTCGATCCGAACGAGTCGATTCCTCAAGCTGCTATCCGTGAACTATACGAAGAAACGGGTATTCCCTCGGATGCTCTTTGGACCGACCCCAAGTTCGCGTTCGTTCATAGCTACCTCGTCGCCAATCGCAAACGCTACGGTGAGAAGGATGGAAGCAAAAAAGTCCTCAAGGAATTAACGATCTTCCTAGGCTTTTTACTCCGCCCTGTCGACCTACAATGCACCGAGCATCCAGATTATCGCTGGTGGAACTGGTCACCCCCCCATCGCATCCAAACGAAAACCATCGATCCGCTGCTTGCACAAGTCGCCGAGCACTTTGAAACTCATCCCGAACTTCTGAGTTTGTAAACTCAAATCCAATCCCCCCTTTGAAATTCCTCTACGAAATTTTTCTGTGAAACTCTTCTTCACCGATCGATTCGAACTGCCACTTCCCCCGGGACATCGCTTTCCGATGTCCAAATACCGACGACTGCGCGACCGCTTAGTGGCCTCTGCTCAACACTTTGACGATGTGTTCTTGGAACCACCCGCAGCTTCAGAGCGAGAACTGAAACTCGCACATACTCCCGAGTATGTAGATCGTGTACTTGCAGGAAAACTGACTGAAAACGAAATCAAACGTATCGGATTCCCTTGGTCGCAAGCCATGGTGGAACGCTCCCGCCGAAGCTCCGGTGCAACTCTTGCCGCCGCTCGCGCTGCACTTGCAGAAGCCGTTGCAGTGAACCTTGCTGGCGGTACGCATCACGCGATGCGCTCTTGCGGAGAAGGCTACTGCGTTTTCAACGATGCCGCTGTAACTATCCGAACGCTTCTCGACGAAGGCACCATCGGTCGCGCTTGTGTGATCGACTGCGATGTTCACCAAGGAAACGGCACTGCAGAGATACTCGGCAACGATCCGAACGTCTTTACATTCTCAATTCACTGTGCAAAAAACTTCCCCTCCCGCAAACATCCTAGCCACCTCGATGTTAATCTCGATGACGGGACGCAAGACATCCAGTATTTGTCTGCTCTCGAACAAGCTCTCGCACAAGTCTTCGACGCAGGTCCTTATGACCTTGCGATCTATCTTGCCGGCGCGGACCCTTTCGTAGGTGATCGCCTCGGAAAACTCGCATTGACCAAAGAAGGACTCCGCATGCGAGACCGACTCGTTCTCGAGTCTCTTAAAGATCGCAATACCCCGGTCGCCGTCGCTATGGCCGGCGGATACGCTCCGGACGTCGAAGACATCGTCGACATCCATGCGATGACCGTCTTCGAATGCTCCCGAATTGCTTCGATGTATTGCTAATTGCGGCATTGCTAATTGCGTTGAGGCTTACGCAAGTATCTCTTGCACGACGCGACCATGCACGTCGGTCAAACGAAAATCTCGTCCTTGAAATCGATACGTCAGCCGTTCATGATCGACACCCAACAGATGTAAAACCGTCGCATGCAAATCGTGGACATGCACTTGGTCTTCGATCACTGAAAAGCCTAAATCATCGGTCTTGCCAAACAGCTTACCCTTGCTAATTCCTCCACCCGCAAGCCACATAGTGAACGCATCGACATGGTGATCGCGTCCGGTTGTGTCGCG
>JBJONT010000049.1:0-68799 GCA_046051705.1 Planctomycetota bacterium
AATCCACCGTAATGGCCGATTCAGCATTCGGTATTTTTCACGTTGCGTTCAAGGCACGCGAGCATGGTCATAACTTTGTATTTCGACTGACTTCCGCACGATTTGAGTCCCATTTAAAACAAGCTGAGCTGGTCGGCGAAAGCGAGGAGTTTCGCACTTACCGTTTGACCTGGCGTCCCTCGAAGAAAGAGTGTGCCAGCCATCCATTGCTTCCCAAAGATGCAAGCTTAGAAGTCAGGATCATTGCAACCAAGATTGGTGAGGAATGGCACTATCTTATAACCGACATTAATGCGATGAACGGAGAGCTGAAATCACTTTACATCGAGCGTCACGATATCGAGGTAGATATACGCAATATCAAGATGGTCTTGAAAGCAGAGCACTTTTACTGCATGTCTTTGGAAATGCTTCATAGAGAAATAGGCGTGGCTATGGTCGCGTACAACCTAACAACGCAGCTTCGTCGCCTAGCTGCGGCGAAGGCAAAACGTTCACCGCAAGAGCTGAGCTTCACGGGGGTCTGGGTTGTTTATCGGCACCAACTACAGAACTTCCGCTTCACCAATGCGAAAGACCTACAGCAAGCACTTAGCAATGCGATTGATAGAGCGTCAAAGAATAAGCTTCCAAACCGTCCAGGCAGAAGATCTTCCCAATAAACCTAAAAAAATCGGCTGAAATCAAGTCATTTCAAGACTAGAAAAGTTAGGGAGAAACCAACGAAGCAGCCCTTTGGAAGAAGTTGGGTATCTCATCGTATCACGGGCAAGTATGCACACACTTCACTAATCCTGGGCTGTCGCACCCCTTTGATTTCTCTATTGCTACCATCGAATTGACTTTCCTATTCTTGAACATTCCGGGCGTTGCTGTCCGGGATTCGAGCTCTCGACCCATCGGGGGCGAATGGAAAATCGTATTTCAGCATTAGAGGATTTCTCCCCATGGCCAAGGTTCGCATCCCATTCACACGTAATCTCGCTCGCGTGGTGTGCTTGAGCACCTTGCCGTTTTCTATCGTTTTTTGCGGTTGCCAGACCAATCCTCTGACAAATACACCTTGGAATTCGGCAAGCCGAGTGCCACCACCGAATGCTCCAAGCGTTCTGCCTTCGGCACCCTATGCCCCTATGCCCGGCAACGGTGCTGCGACTCCCGGCATCCCTGGCGTCGGCGTACAACCTCGTCCTCAAGGTGCTACGAATTCACAAGCCGCCACAAATTCCGTTCTTGATCCACTGAACGAAGCTCAAAATCAGCTCAAGCTAGCTAGTGATAACGCCAGACAAGCCGTGTCGCGTTCCGCACAGTCGATCAACAATGGGGTCGTGCAAGCCTCCGGCACAATTCAGTCCGCTTTTGGGGATGCTTTGCCACTTCCGCCAGTGGTCATGTCTGCCTCGGGGTCCCGCCCCGCCACGGGAAGCTTTGCTCCCGATCCTTCCGGAATACCTGGAACAGGGGGATATGCATCCTCGCCGCAATCGAATGCTAGTGGGGCTGCTTCGAATCCCCCCACTTCTGGGAGCATCGGAGATTCGGCAGCGGGGGATCCGGCTGCCCAGTTGGACCCAAATGCACAATGGCGCAAGCCGACACCTCGATAGTGGATTTGACGACAGGTTCCGACCGAAATCAATGAGAATTTCCTGCGAACCAACCGTCGACATCAAGTCTCTTACAAGCTACACTTACCGTCCCATTCGATGGCCACTTGGTGAAATTGGCAGACACGCAAGACTTAGGATCTTGTGCCGAGAGGCGTCGGGGTTCGACTCCCCGAGTGGCCACTGCAAGGTACTCCCAGGCGTTCAATTATCGCAGAACGACTGACTCGCGACGGCAGGATCGCTTACCGAGCCTGATTCTATCTGCCCGCTCCCCCGATTAGCCTGCTAACCCATCAGCCCGCTTTTCGGGGTATCCACGAGGTGCTTAAGAGTGTTTCAAGACCTCATCACCAGTTCCAGCAATCCTCGTGTGAAATTCGCTTTATCTCTTCGCGATGCGAAAGCTCGTCGCGGCGAGCGCCGCATCCTCGTCGATGGGATAGACCTGATTACGAAGGCTTTATCCAACGGAGTTGAGCTGAGTGAACTGTTTTTCCGTGAGTCCGCACTGCAAGAGCCTTCGCTGGAATTGCGGGATTTCTTGCGGCGTCTTCCCGAAGGAATACGATGCACTCGCTTAAGCGATGTTCCGATGGATCGCATTCAATATGGAGAGCGGCAACTCGATGCAATCGCCGTTGCAATACCACCTGAGACTTCCCTCGAAAGCTTGAGTCTTCGGCTCTCGAAGATCGCAGCTCGTAGTGCCCCTTCTCAAGTCCCCGCGTCATCTTTCAATCCTGCCACTCGCGACCTTATAAAGTCGAGTCATGGCGAATTATTTTTGGTTTTAGACCGCATGGAGAAACCGGGGAACCTCGGGGCCGCATTGAGGACGGCCGATGCGGCCGGTGTTCGCTGTGTGCTCCTGAGTGATCCCGTAAGCGAAACCTGGAATCCCAATGCGATTCGATCAAGCTTGGGTGCGATTTTCACGGTTCCCTTGGCGATTGCATCGGCTGATGAAATCCAGGATTGGCTGGTTAAAAACCAAGTGAGCCTGTTTGCCGCACGCGCCGATGGAGGTCAATCCTATACCGACACGAATTTCCCACCGAAAACAGCATTGATTATCGGTAATGAAGCCGAAGGACTCGGGGATCGCTGGAAGACCAAGGGTATCGAGTCGGTCCATATCCCCATGTTAGGGGCTATCGATTCACTCAACGCTTCGGTCAGCGGCGCACTGCTAATGTTCGAAGTCCTACGGCAGTGGCGAAGTGCCTAAACTTCCTGTTGTCCTTGAGAACTCCGGACCGGTTTGGTAGGTTAAGGTCAGCGCACGAATCTTCTTTTCTAAAAGTACAATGATCACTCGAAAACCGATTTTCCCAAACGTCATCGAACTCAACATTCAAGCCGGGCATTTGATCGGTTGCAATGTTTACTTGGTCTACCATGGTGACGAATGGATTCTGATCGACATTGGATACGAAGATTCCGTCGACGAAATCGTGGATTTGATCCGAGATTTGGATTTCCCACTCTCGCGTTGCAAAACCCTTTTGGCTACCCACGCAGATGTCGACCATTGCCAAGGATTGGCCAAAGCGAAAGTGCTACTCAAGACGAGTGTCACTTCCCATCCCCGCGCTGCAGATCTGCTTGAATCAGGAAACCGCTTGCAGACCTTTGCCGAGATCGATGCCCAAGGCATCTCCGAGCCGATGCCAAAAGTCATCGTCGAGCACCGATTAAGCGAAGGAGACAAGCTCAGCGTTGGTGAGTTGGAGTTGGAAGTTTGGAGCACTCCCGGTCATGCCGACAGCCAACTTGCGTTCCGTTTGGGAAACGTCCTGTTCAGCGGTGATAACATTTACCGAGATGGAGGCGTAGGTGCGATCGATGCACATCATGGTAGCGACATACCTTCGTTTATCCGGTCCCTGGAACGAATCCGCGATTCAGATGTCGAATGGTTGCTTCCCAGTCACGGTCCGTATTTCCGACGCGATCCGGACATGCTCAATAAAGTCATCGAGCGACTTCAAGGCTATCTGCATTTGTCCGATTTTGGAACTTGTGCGATCGACTGGCCGTTGATGAAGCAGTGGGAGCAGGAGATCGCAGAAGGCAAGTATCCATAACCCGCCTCGCTCCCCTAAAAGCCCGTCGCCTGACGCCTCATACCGTCAAATCGACAAGTGAGCTGATTTTAGAAGGTGCGGTTTTTAAGCCGCACCCCGACTGTTGAAAGCCCGGCGACTTTAGCGGAGCTGCGCAAGCAGCCCGGTGTTGGGATCTATGCAACTCACCGGATGGCTCGCGCCAATACCGCTAACAATTTCCCTAGTGGTGCTGCGCAAGCGGACCTGTGATTGTAGCGGAGCTGCGCAAGCAGCCCGGTGTATTGCGTACACGGCTCAATTCCATCCGAACGTCGAACCCATTCGCAACTATGAAGTTGTGGGGAGCGTGTTACAGACGGATTGGGTAGATTTGACAGTTGCGGGCGGAGAGCATCACCGAAAACCGCTGGCTAGCGCCGATGCGGCTAATGCGGACGAAACCGCCGGCTAGCGCCAATGCGGCTGACAATTTCCCTAGCGGAGCCGCGCAAGCAGCCCTGTGATTGTAGCGGAGCTGCGCAAGCAGCCCGGTGTATTGCGTACACGGCTCAATTCCATCCGAACGTCGAGCCCATTCGCAACTAAGAAGTTGTGGGGAGCGTGTTACAGGCGGATTGAGTAGATCTGACGGTTGCGGGCGGTGAACATCACCGAAAACCGCTGGCTAGCGCCAATGCGGCTGATGCGCGGACGAAACCGCTGGCTAGCGCCAATGCGGCTAACAACGGACGAAACCGCTGGCTAGCGCCAATGCGGCTAATAGTGCGATAGCCCTCGACTGCCTAAAGCCTCCCTAAACAACATTGCTGCGATGGAACTGGATGTCGAGTGTTCGCAAGTAGGTGTGCAAGCCCGCGTCTTGGATAGGCATCAGGTAAGCTGGTTTGCCTGATTCGTTGTGGTGCGAATGCCACCAGCCTGGTGGCGTGATAAATGCCCCGCCGCTTTCCCAAGGAACTTTCACCGGGTCGATTAGGTTTCCATCCGCATCGACTTTCTCACTGACCATGGTGTAGCACCCTGGTTCGCATTCGAGGATTAAATCCAAGGCAACGGACTTGTGCGCATGCGGAAGTTGATTGGCACCGACGGGTAGAATTCCTAGCATGGCCCAAAGGACATGGGTGATGGTAAGCGTTTGCGGGAAATGGGTATTGGTAAGCAGGACGCTGATGCGACTGCGTTGTGCCGCAAGTGGATCTGCTGCTGCTTCTTCGAGCGCTTGGCGCGATTGGGCGTGAGCGTAGAGTGTTGGTTCGAATTGGGGGTGTGAAGGGGTTACTCCCAAGTAACGCATCAGCGGTTCATCGTTGACCCAATAGAATACTGTCTCTTCCGTAGCGGAGTGAATGATGTCTTGCCCGCAGGGAAGCGTCACCAAGTCACCTTGTCGATAGGATATTTCTTGTTCACCGAACCGCATGACCCCTGTTCCTCGCAACGCGTAAAACAAGTGCGATGTTGCGCGGTTGGGGGTCGCTAAATGTTCCCCGGCGCGGATTCGAACGAAACTCGCAAGCAAGCTTGCGCTCGATGCAGGAGCGGAGCAGCGAAGTTGTTCGCTGATATCCAAGGGTAGGATTTGCGATGGGCCAGAAGCATGAATGCTGGCGGGGAACTGAATGATCGGGATGGCTGGTATTGCACCGGAAGCAAGTGGGTTGGAGGCTTTGCTGTACTCCAGATATCCACCATCGCGCGTCAGGTCCGTAATTGCCGAATCGTCGCCAGTCAGGTCGTCTCGTGTCATGATTCTCTTTCCGTTACGTGCCGTGACGTTTGATTGCGTTACGCTACGTAGAAGTGCCAACACATGCGGACGAACTACGTAGCATGAAAAAGAGACTTGCAACCGGGCTCAAGGTGGAACCCGGTTCTTTTCAATATTCGCCAGTCGAAAGAGAATCCTTTGTGCCAGCGAATAAGGCTTAGTCAGGAACCCATAGTTTCGAGCCACCGGAACCCGAAGGACCGGAGTTCCCCGAATCTGGGGTCCAGAGTCCGGACGATGGATCGGTGTTACCACCCGCGGCGTCGGAGATGATCCCCCCTGCCCCACCGGCTCGAGCAGCCATTTGTCTTTGTTGCATCATGGCCATTTGGACAAACCGCAGCAAAGCTGGATCATTTGGGTTCTCACGCAGCGACGTTTCTAAGAACTGTCGAGCTTCTCCTTGGCGACCGAGCATCGAAAGAATTTCGAAGCGTTCGAGGACAGCGTTGCCGACCGGCACGCCGAGTTTCTTGCCTGCTTCGATGATGCGAGCTAGGGTTTTCTCTGCTTCTGCGGCATCGCCGGAAATGCGAAGCTTGAGATTGAGCAAAGTGTATTCAGCAGAAAGCTTGAGTTCTTCCGGCCACTGTGTCGCTTCGGCTTTGGAGATGTAAGCCGAGTACATCGACGTTACGCCGCGTGTCAAAGCGGACTGCATTAGCTGCACAAGGCTTTGCGGGTCGATGGTTTCGAGGTCGGTCCAGTAATAAGCAGCACCACCTACGGTGTCGAACACATCGGAGCTCGATGGCAACGATGGTGAGGAGACTTGGAGCCGTTTGTGCAAGCTACGGAAATCTGCATCATCGAGCGATCCCATGTTTTCGGATTGCCATAGAAGCAACAAAGCTTGAAGCGAAAGCCGATTTTCCGAGGTGCCTGCCGACTCAAGAATCGATTTGTTGCCGAGACATTCGAGCTTCAAGTTCAACACTTCGTCGGTCATCAAGGTTTTCGCAAGATCCTTGATGGACGCTTGGCGTTCTTCTGGGATTTGTTTGGTGGCGATCAGCGGGTTCATGCCACGGCTGTAATACAGGACTGGAAAGGACTCGACAAGTTCGCGTTTGAGGCCGTCGAGACCGAGCTCTGATCTCACTTTAGCGCAAAGTTCCTTTCGGTATCCGTCGAAGGCTTCGAGCAATACGATTCTGGCCGGCTTATCGGTTTGCTTTCCGTAGTAAGCCATCCAAGTTCCTTGTCGGCTGACAAAGACTTCGCTGGATTCGGATTCGGTTACGGGAGCGATCAATCCGTAGGCGTTCTTCGGCGGGACTTCTTCTTGGAGCAAAGCGTCGAGAATTGGACGCAGTTCATCCACCTTCACCTCCATCAAGGACTTGCTCGCTGCAAGGCGTTGTTCGATTTCGGCGTCTTCAATGCTGTAGACGACGACTTCTTCGCGGATGGTGATGCCTTGGGAAGCAGGTGCAAGTTCGAATGCGAGAGCTTGGTAGTAAATGCGTTGCGCTTCTGGAAGAGAGGTCGAAGCCGCGAGTTTCGCGCAAGTCCCCGCAGCGGATTCTTCGTCTGTAAGAATCAGTTGGCAGTACAGGAGGGTTTGCAAGATGGCTGGTTGCGGACCGAATTCACGCAGCATCGATTCGAGTTTTGTTTTCGCTCCGCTAATGCGTTGAGCAGTGACCAACGCTTCGGCTTCGGCGAGTCGTTCTGCGAATGGTGCGTTTTCGTAATCGATGATCGATGGTAGCGATTCACGTTGCAGTGAGCTTTCCTGAGCGCGCGTAATAAGCGACTCGTAGGCTTCCATCGCCACCGACTGGGTGTTCTCGTCCATGTCGAGCAGCATTTCGCACAGCAGGATCGCTGGCAACATCTTGCGTCGCTGACCGAGGAATTCAAGCAGATTCATTGCGACCGTAAGGGTCATCGGGTGGATCTGCTCGCCGGAGTCGGCGATCGATTGGAGCAAGAGGTTCGCGGCATCTTCGGTATTGCCGCGAATGATCGCAACCAACGATCGGTAAAGCTTCGCGAGTGGATTATCGGGCTGAAGCCGGATGAATTTCGCCGACGTTTCTTCGAGAGATTCGAGTTCTCGAAGTTGCAGCAACAGATCGCACTTCATGGCCAACAACCATGGCTCGGAAGGCATGGTTTTCAGAAGGACATTGATCCGATCCAAAGCCGCAACATTTTGTTCACCGACAATCATTCGGTGGATTTCTTGCATCTCGGCAAGATGTTCGCTGCACTTGCAAAACTTGATTTTCTTACCGTTCCCGCAAGGGCACAAACTATACTGATCGAGTGAAGACATAGGTTCAACCGTGATTGTCGTGAATAAAGTGATTCCGCATCGCCCAAGTAAGACCAAACCGGCCCTTGGGCGGATCGAGAGTTTACCACAGAAACCGAGGATCCCGCTAGGTGCCAACCACCCAGCGGGCAACAGCAAGGCTTAGTGAGCGGGAGCAGATGCCCCGTCGAGCGTGGCGTCCACTTGCTTAGGTGGATGGAAGAAGACCGCCAAAGCAATGGCAGCCAACGCCGCAACGGCACTTGGAAATAAGAACATATTCTTAAAATCCACCGTCTTCGACTCCACACCATCGATCAGGGTTGTGGAGGTAAATACATTTTCCATCAACCAAGGGCAAACGGAATTGGCAACCAACGCGCCGACCCCGAGAATCATCACGTTAAAGAGCCCTTGAGCGCTGCTTCGAACGTCCTTAGGGAAGTAAGCATCGACGAAAATGTAGACCGTAGCGAAGAAAAATGCGTAGCAAATCCCGTGGAGGATTTGGACCAGGATGATCAAGTTTTGGTTTTCAGGGAAAAACGCATAGACAAAAAATCGCAACGCATGTCCGAGAATTCCAACGATCATCGTCCATCGCCATCCAAGGTTTTTCAGGGTCATCCCCAAGAAAAACATCGTCAAGATTTCGGCGATTTGGCCGACGCTCATCACGGGCATAACCCAGTTACCTGCGATTCCAACCCCGCCGGCTTCGCGTGATGCCTGCAAGAATCCACCGGTCCAGTTAAAGTAACAGTTGTGGACAAAGGCATCAATGAAAGTGACCAACCACAAGACGAGCACAAACGGATGCTTGAGCAATCGAATCGCTTGAAGTGCTGCGAAACTCTCTTCCTGTCCGGTAGGCTTCTTGGCTGGTGTGTGAGGTAGCAAAAGGCTAAAGGCAGCTAGAGCAATAGACGCGATCCCTGCAACGATAAAAGTCCATTTTGTTGCGTCCATCAACGCGTCGCCCGTTAGACCACTTCCCAGGACAGTTCCGAGCCATGCGACGAATCCCTCAGGCTTCGCCGCTTCAACTTTGGCCCAATCGACGAAAATGAATGTGAACGGCCATGCTGCCAAAATCCAACCGATCGTTCCACCCATGCGGACGAGCCCGAATTCCTTGGCCGGATCCTTCATGTTGGCAAACGCAATCGAATTGGTAATCGAAATGGTTGGCACGTAAAGCAAGCAGTGAACGAGCATTAGCAGGAAGAACGGGACGAAGGATTTGGTAAATCCGCATCCCATGATGGCAAGGCCACCGACCAAATGGCTAAATGCCAAGAACTTTTCCGCCGAGAAGTTCCTATCTGCCCATTGATTGCTGAAGAACATCCCGATGATTGCAGCGACGGGGAATGCATTGAGGATCAAGGAAACTTGCCAAGGCGTAAAACCGATGCCGGGCAGATAGGCGAAGATTAGAGGAAGCCAAGCTCCCCAAATGAAAAACTGTAGAACCATCATCAGGAAAAGTTTCAAACGGATTCCACCCTCTGACGATTCTCCAGCTGCCGTGGCTTGGCCCGCTTGCGTGTTTGTTGAACTCATAATCGCTTGCACTCCCGAACTGTCTCAAAATCACGACGCTGATGCGCCGTCAAAGGTCCCTAATCTCTTAGACATTCACCCTGAAATCAAGTACCCTGCGGAACTTCGGTTCGGAATACCCGTGCTATAATCGCCCGGCATGCGGGTTGCCCGACCTGAAACCTGCTTCCTCCCAAACTTTAAGTCTCACCGACTTGAATCGCCTGCGGATCCCGTTTGAACCAATCCACTCATCGTTTCCAAGGTCCCTATGTCCGATGGCCCCCATGATTCCGTGTTGCTTCGATACCACACGCCGGTTGGACATTATGACGAATTGCTTGCTCCCGATAGGAACGATCCACCCGGTTTTGATTCGACCGGTTTCGTGCAGTCTCAGGAAGCGACTCAAGGGACGCACCACCGCATCCGCTCGGAGTATTTGAAGCTTTTCGATTCGAACACCAGTGGTCTCGAAGGACTAGCGCGATGGAAGGGGGCGAAGCAATCCCTCTTGGATCATCCGCCAGCTTCGACGGGCCAGAGGATCAAAGCCGGGGCGCCGCAAGCTTGGGAGCTCGATCCGATTCCCGTTGTTATCGGTCCTCAAGATTTCGACGAACTTGCCGCCGGAATTCGGCAACGGATGGACTTGATCGACTTGTTGCTGCGCGACGTCTATGGCCCACAGAAGTTGTTGCGAGACGGGCATCTTCCACCGAGTTTGCTTTTTGATGCGCCGAGTTATCTTCGAGCCGCGCGCAACGTGACGAGCCCTCCTGATCGAATGCTCAGCTTGTACGCCGTCCAAGCCTATCGGTCGGGTTCGGGCAAATGGTTGGTGGCTGCGGATCGCACTCAAGGGCCGAGCGGTGGCGGGCACGCAGTGGAGAACCGTCTGGCGATTTCTCGAATCCATGCGGATAGCTTTCAAGTGATGCAAGTCCAGCGCTTAGCGGGCTTTTTCTCAAGTCTGCGAACGGGGCTTCAAGATGCCGCCGCCCGTGAGCTACTGCGGCGCGAACCAAGAAGTGAGCAAACTTTAAAAGAGAATTCGGGCAAAGAAACCGGCAAAGAGAAGTCGCGGGAGAAAGGAGCACGCACAGTGCTGCTCAGCCCCGGGGTACAGAGCCCGACTTACTTCGAAGATGCTTACCTTGCGCGCTACCTGGGATTCACTTTAACTCAAACAGCAGATCTAACCGTCCGAGGGGGGAACGTATACCTAAAGACCCTCGGAGGATTGGTCCGGGTGGATTCCATACTACGAAGACTTGCCGATAGCAGTTGCGATCCATTGGAAATCGATCCGACAAGCAGCGATGGGGTACCAGGTTTAGCACTCGCTGAGCGGCAAGGAAACGTGCATATGGCCAACTCCTTGGGAACCGGTTGGTGCGAGAGCCCTGCGGTTACTGCGATGCTCCCGAAGCTTGCTCCGATTCTCTTAGGCGAACCGCTTCGATTGGAGAATAGTCCCATGTGGTGGTGTGGCGAACCGTCAGCTCTGGCTTTTGTGCGTGATAATATTGAACACTTATTGATTCGTGATGCGTTTGTTCGTCACTCCGGAAATCAAATCGATGGTGCGTTGCTTTCCGCGAACGAGCGGCAGCAATGTATCGCGCGCATCGAACAGCAACCTTGGGCTTACGTTGCCTCGGAACGTCCCCGACTGAGTTACGTGCCGACTTGGGCCGAGCAAACCATCGTCGCTCGACCCGCTATCTTTCGCTTCTTTGCCTGTGCGAGCAAAGACCGAATCGAAGTGCTGCCGGGCGGTGTTGCGCGTGTTGCTCATGATGAAAAGGAACTCGACGAGAGTCTCGCCTCGGGAACGCTCAGCAAAGACGTATGGGTGTTGAGCGATGGACCGGTCAAGCCAACGACATTGCTCAGCGGAAATCGCCAGTCGGTCGAATTGAAAAGATCCGCGATGGATCTACCTAGTCGTGTCGCCGAACATTTGTTTTGGTTGGGGCGATTCGCCGAACGTGCGGAGTTTATGGCTCGACACGCAAGGTATTGCACCCAACAACTCACCAGCGATCTGAGTCCAGAGGTCCTCACCGCGCATTGGCAAGTGGTCCGAGCGTTGTCCGATCCTGCGAAGAATCTCATCGAGCAAACTGCTGGTGGCGAACCCGCAGTGGTCGATCCGGTGGAGATCGATATGCAATCAGCGACTCAGCGGATGCGCAAAGCTGTTTCTGATTTTTTGCTCGATCGCAAACGCTATGATGGTATTGCGGGCGCTATTGACGGGATCCTACGCAACGCTGAGAACATTCGAGACCGGCTGAGTTTCGATTCATGGCAGATTATCTCGAAGCTCGATTATTCAGTTCTAATTCCTTGGGCGACGCCACGAAATACCGTTGGCGATACGCTGTTGATCCTCAACCAGATCATCGGCTTATCTTCGGCATTCGCCGGACTAGCTTCGGAGAGTATGACGCGTGGGCCGGGTTGGCATTTCTTGGATTTAGGCAGACGAATCGATCGAGCGCAGAATTTGCTTCGGCTCCTCGATGATCTTCTCGTACCCGTTTCTAGCAATATTCAATCCGCCGGAACCCGGCGCATTCTTGAAGCCCTCCTGGATATCTGCGACAGTTCGATGACTTACCGTTATCGGTATTTGATGAGTTATGAACTCGGTCCGGTTTTGGATTTGCTGGTGGTCGATCAAACCAACCCCCGAGGCTTGGCATTCCAGTTTATGCAAATCGTCAATCACCTCGATGCATTGAATGTCGGTGATAAAACCGAACTGCTAGAGCAGCGAAAGCGGATGTCGGAATGCCGAGGAGCTTTGAGATTGCTTGATCCCGATGCGATTGGAGACGAAATCGCAACCGATGCTTCGACGGGTGTGAAGAATCGCGAGCATCTGCGCACGCGGCTTGACGAATTTTCGAAAGCCTTGAACGACTTGGGTGATTTCGTCACGCGAAGGTTCTTAACCCACACATCGATTCGCCAGCTTCAAGACATGGTGATGTGAAACATTTGAGAGTCACTACGAGACTTGATTCTCGATTAGACTTTCGAACCAATGTCTCACTCAAAGAAGCAAAGACGCAGCGTAGTGCGGTTCTATACGTCGCGTTCCTATCCGTAGCACGTTCCTATACGTAGTACGTTCCTATACGTAGTACGTTCCTAGACGTGGTGCGGTCCTCCGGGCCGCGAAGCCGAGCGCAGCGAGGCGTCGAGTGCGTGATGCGTTCCTATACGTGGTCCGCTCCTATAAGTAGTGCGGTTCTATACGTAGTTCGGTCCTGAGCGTAGTGCGGTCCTCCGGGCCGCATAGCCGAGCGCAGCGAGGCGTCGAGTGCGTGATGCGTTCCTATACGTAGTCCGCTACTATAAGTAGTGCGGTTCTATACGTAGCGAGATCCTAAAAGTAGTGCGGTTCTATACGTAGCGAGATCCTATACGTAGTGCGGTCCTCCGGGCCGCATAGCCGAGCGCAGCGAGGCGTCAAGTGCGTCTAAAATACCCGCCACCATCGGGCCACTGTCCTTATTTTTCCGGAAGTCGAATCGTACCGTTCCAATCGGGCGGAGCGACCCGACCGTTTTGGGCGATATAGACCGTCAAGAAATCTTTCACTCGGTCTTCAGCGGGGACTTGGTGAAGCAATCGAAACGACTCGTTCCAGTTTCCATCAAGAAAGCCATCTAGAGCTTTTTCGTAGAGTGCGATGTGTTGGTCGCTCAAGACATTGCCCGGTTCATTCTCCGGCGGAACCAGTTCGCTTACCATCAACGAATTGCTCATGCCGTAGGGTATGACTCTTGCGACGCGGCGAACTCGTGCGATCGATCGTGGGACTTCTTTGCGGATTTGTTCCGCGGTGGTCTCATCGATTAGAATTTGAGCATGAAGTTGTTTCGTCATGCTCTCGAGTCGCGATGCAAGGTTTACAACGGGGCCGAAGACAGTCACCTTTACTTGGTCCACCGTACCGATTCGACCAGCGACGGCCGTACCTGTTGCGATTCCTATCCCTGCGCGAAATCCGCTCAGTGGATGGTGTGAGATGGCTGCCGATTCTTCGAACTCTCTGCGGATCGACAACGCTGCTGAAGTGGCTTGTAGGACACGATCCGTTTGTTCAAGTGGCCAACCCCAAAAACCCATGGCGGCATCCCCATGAAAATCACCGACGACTCCGTTGCGATCAAGGATGTGGTGGGTCATCACCCCGAGTGCATCGCTGACGCGCCGAAGCAGATCGAGGAGTCGTTCACCCGATTCTTCACTCTGCTTAGAAAAGCCTCGCAAGTCACAAAACAGAACGGAGACCTTGGTCTCTTTCGGTGTAAGGATTTGGTCGGGGTCGCGGGTCTGCAAGGCTTTGCGAACGATCGGGGCGAAGAACGGACGCAAGGAGTCTTGGCGGCGTTGCAGCAAACGCGTTTGACGCAATGTCCCGACTGTCGAAGCGGTTAATTCGGCAAACTTGATGTCGTCTTGAAGATCATCGGAGACCATCATCGTCGCATTGCGAGCTGCACCCGCATTCATACTTGAGAAGTCACCTGCAACGTAAATGGCCCAGCCCTGCGTTGCTTCACTTAAGATCGGAGTGCAAAAAGCCCAATCGATGTTCTCTGATTTCGTGTATTGCGATGGAGTATGTCGATCGAGACTTCGGCTCCAAACATGCAAGACACTCTCGCTCGATCCGATCGCTTGATGGATCAATTGTGCGCTTGGTGAGAATGGCTTTGCCACAAGGCCGCGAGAATCCCAATGAAGGATCCGTATTCCAGCATCGCTGCTCTCGGGCCACTGCCGTGTCCACGGAGTCATATCAATCGGAGGCAAAGGTGGCTCAGTATCGAACTCCCGATGCCGAGAGACAATCGCGACAAAGGTCGCTTGCGGAATCCCTTGCATCAGCAAGTTTACGACCCGAACGTAAAGCTCTTCATCTCCCGAGCTTCCTGAAATTATTTCCGGCAAGCGACTCAGGACATCGATTCGCCGATCCGCATCCCGATACCGAACCGAGCGCAACTGCGAAGGAGCAAAGGTTTGCTCGGTCATTGCAGGTGGAAGTTCCGACTTCGCAACGACCCGAATCCGCTGGTCGACCAAGCTGAAGGTTGTCTGGCCGATCACGAAGTGGTCGCCGACTCCTAGTTCGAACGAATCCTTGCGCAAGCCGCGATGAAAGACAGGGTTTCTCGATTCGAGCAACCGGGTTACCAGCAGTCGCTCGCCGGTCCACTTTAATTCGGCATGCTGCCGAGAGATCCGATCATCCCACGGGACCGACCAAGGGTGCGAAGTTCGCCCGAGAATGAAAACCGCAACATCCCCGGGGACCGGTAATGGCCGTCGCCAACGGTCTGCTGCGGAAGGTCCTTGAGCGATCAAGTCTGGCATAAAAGAACTTCGGCTCCATTACGATCACCCTCGGCGGATCGAAAGTCGATCGCCGATACGCTATATTCTACTCCTGAAGCCGCGATGCTGCGAAGACGTCTTTCCTAGTTTCCCTGCTCCTCCCTCCAAACACTCTCCACGTTCCCACCTGAACTGCTCATGCAAATGGATCGATGCTCCTTGACCCTGATCCTTCGGCTCGCAATCTTGCTGCCGTTGCTTTTGCCTCAACGTGTGCGCGGACAAGATAGCGATTTGCAGGAAAGCGATTGGTTCGAATCGCAGATCCGTCCATTGTTGGCGCAAAAGTGCTGGGGGTGCCACGCGGAGAGCAAGCAATGGGGTGGATTGCGCCTCGACTCTCGGGAATCGATTATCCAAGGTGGAGATTCTGGGCCCGCCTATTTGCCCGACTCGTCGGAGGCGAGCGAGATACTCAAGCGAATCCTTTCGGATGATCCGAGTATTCGGATGCCACCTGAAGATGCAAAGGAGTCCCTCACCACTCCTGAAGTCGATCGCTTGAAGCAATGGATTACCTCTGGATTGCATTGGCCGAAAACTTCGCTACCCGCCAAACGGTCTATGGCTCAACTTGCCCAAGAACACTGGGCGTTTCAGCCTTTGAGAAATCACAGTTCTAAGCTTGCGCCCAGTGAGAACGCTTCACAGAACAATTCTTTGGATACAGATCGCGCTGAGCATTGGATCGACACGTTTATCGATGAGTCACTTCGTCATGCGAATTTGACCCCGAATGCTCCAGCGGATCGTCGAACGCAGTTGCGCCGACTGTATCTTGCACTCACGGGTCTGTATCCAACGAATGAGGAAGTCGAAAGCTACGTTCGTGACGAACAGCCAGGTGCTTGGGAACGCCGCGTCGATGCGTTGTTATCAGGTTCTGAGCACGCTGAGAAATGGGCTCGATTGTGGATGGATATCGCACGCTATTCAGATACCAAAGGTTATGTATACGGGCGGGAAGAGCGTACGTTTGTTTTTTCGCGAGCTTACCGCGATTGGCTGATCGGAGCTTTCGCAACCGACATGCCTTACGACCAGTTCATCCGTTTGCAATTGGCAGCCGATCAGATCGTCGGCGAAGACTCTCCGGAACTTGCCGCTTTGGGATTCCTTACCCTTGGACGACGATTTCTCGCGATCCAATACGACATTATCGATGATCGGATCGATACGGTCTTTCGGGGGCTGATGGGGCTGACCGTTCAATGCGCTCGATGCCACGACCATAAATACGATCCGATCTCAGCTAAGGACTATTACAGCTTGTCAGGAGTCTTTCAAAGTTGCATTGACCAGCGAGTTGAGATACCGAGCCAACTACAGAAACATACACCCGAGTTTCGCCAAGGTTTGGCGGAACGCAAAACCAAGTTGCGAGAGCTGACAGAGAAGCATCGCCTGGAAGCAAACGACCGGATTCAAAAAAGGTTCGCTGAATATCTGGAAACCCAAATCGAGTTGGAGAAATACCCTGAAGGTTCGTTTAATCAGCTTTCAACCAAAGAAGATTTAATTCCAGCGCTTGTGCACCGCTGGGAGTGGTTTTTGGCCATCCCTCAAGTCGCACAACATCCCGTCATGCGAGTCTGGACAACCCTCGCCGGCGTCTCAGCATCGGACTTCGAATCTCGCGCAGCGGATGTGATCGCGAGTCTTGAAGCTGATTCCATCGGGATTCATCCCTTGGTCAAACAAGCTTTGGATCCTTTGCCTAAATCCCATCGCGAACTCGCTCAGCGGTATGCAGAGTTGATTGAGCGGACAGACAAGCGATGGAAGGAGGAAGTTGAACAACGCACCGCGAGCGAAGGAGCAAAACCTACAACATCGCGCGAGCCGGAAATCGAATCGTTGCGACAATTGCTCCTCGACCGTAATTCTGGATTCTACATTCCCGATGAACCGATCGATAGCACGGAATGGTACTGGGATAATGGGACCTGTGTCGAGATTTGGAAAGCCCAAGTCGATATTGATCAGTGGCTATTGCAAGCTCCGGACCCGGTGCCCGAAGTTGGGATTCTTCGAGATCGCCAGTTGGTCAGCGATGCGCGATTGCTGCGTCGCGGCAACGCTAATCTCAAAGGGGAAAGCGTCCCGCGAGGATTCTTGGAATACATCACCGATACGAACAATGGAAATTCATCTACGGGTTTTTCTAACTCTACTGGGTTCACCAAAGGGAGTGGTCGGTTGGAGCTCGCGGACAGAATTGCGTCAGCCGATAACCCACTTACTGCTAGGGTATGGGTCAATCGGGTCTGGCAACAACTCTTCTACGCTGGACTTGTGCAAAGCGCAAGTGACTTTGGGACGCGATCTGATCGCCCCTCTCATCCGGAACTTCTCGATGCCCTTACGATGGAGTTCATCGAGCATGGATGGAGTACGCGATGGTTGATTCGGCAAATCGTGACGACGGATGCATTTCGCAGATCCTCCAGTTCGGCAATCGCGCAAGGGGTAGCCCAAGACCCGGAGAATCGCTTACTCTGGAGAATGAATCGCAGACGACTTACTTGGGAAGAAACACGCGATGCGTTTTTAACCATCAGCGGTGCGATGATTCGACGCGTCGGCGGCAAGTCTGTCGATCCTTTAGCTGTTGGGGATGATGTCCTTACTCGACGCAGTCTCTACACGACAATCGATCGACAGTATCTGCCTATGACGTTGCAGAATTTCGATTTTGCGAACCCTGACATGCACAATCCAAAGCGTTCGGAGACGCTCATCCCGCAGCAAGCGTTGTTTCTACTCAATCACCCAATGCCAGCGAAAGCTGCAAGGTTGCTTGCAGATGATCTTCAACGAAGCATCCCTAACGCTACCGACGAAGTATACGTCGATGGATTGTTTCAACGCGTTTTTCAGCGTTCGGCTAACGAAGCTGAAAGAAAGATGGCGATTGAATTTCTGCAGGATGCAAAAGCACCCGTATTAGCAACGGATGCATCGAAGGAGGGGAATCTCGCCCCGCCTGCAAATCTGCTTCCTCCCCTAGCACAGCTCGCTCAGTTGCTGCTCCTTTCCAACGAAACATTTTACGTGGATTAACCAATGGATCCTTCAGCACCTTTGAGCCGTAGGCGTTTGCTCGAATCCTCTGGGATGGGGCTCGGTATGCTCGGCTTGAGCGACCAATTCGCTCGTCGCGCTTTTGGCGATGAGACAGCTCAAGGCAGTGATGCAACAGCGAACTCCTTGCGGGCTCGTAAACCACCGTTTGCACCCAAAGCCAAACGGATGATCCACTTCTTTCTTAATGGTGGTCCATCGCATGTGGATA
Source organism: Planctomycetota bacterium (assembly GCA_046051705.1). Lineage (GTDB taxonomy): Bacteria > Planctomycetota > Planctomycetia > Pirellulales > Pirellulaceae > JBKCUI01. Next base: position 17,981 of record JBJONT010000049.1, read on the forward strand.
CCTTTGATCCAAAACCAAAGCTGCAAGAGTATGCCGGCAAGCCGCTTCCGATGAGCTATCTAACGGAACGGCGAACCGGAGGTGCATTGCCTAGTCCATTTAAATTTCAACGCTACGGTCAGAGCGGACTTGAGATAAGCGAACTTTTTGAAAAGACCGCTGCGCATGCCGACAATATCGCTGTGATTCGCTCGATGGTTGCGCAAGTACCAAACCATGAGCCTTCGCTGATGCTGATGAATTGTGGAGACTCGGTGCAGTCTCGCCCAAGTCTTGGTTCATGGCTGATGTATGGGCTGGGAACGGAAAATGAAAACCTCCCGGGTTTTATCGCTATGTGCCCAGGTGGGTATCCGATCAAAGATACCGCGAACTGGCAAAGTGGATTTCTACCGGGGGCTTATCAAGGTACCTTTATCGATCCGAAGCATGCGGAGTTGGAGAAGCTGATTGAGAATATACGAAGTCAACATTCCACTGCCGGTATGCAAGCACGTCAGATTAAGATGATGCGTGCTTTAGCTCAGCAGCACGCTGCTACGCAGGAAGACTCACGACTGGAAGCGAGAATTCAGTCTTTCGAACTCGCATTTCGAATGCAGACAGAAGCCGCCGATGCGTTCGATATCCAGCAAGAGCCTCAGCATATTCGAGACCTCTATGGCGATACGGTGCATGGTCGGCAGACATTGATGGCCCGTCGGTTGCTCGAACGCGGTGTTCGCTACGTCCAGCTTTGGCACGGAGCAGGACAACCCTGGGATCACCACGGGGATATCGAGAAAAACATGCGCACCAACTGCGGTGAGATCGATCAACCGATCGCGGCGTTCCTAACCGATCTTAAGCGTCTTGGAATGCTTGATGAGACACTCGTCCTCTGGGGCGGGGAGTTCGGAAGAACACCGGTATCAGAAGGGGGCTCTGGACGGGACCATAATCACTGGGGATTCAGTGTTTGGTTAGCTGGTGGTGGAATTCGAGGTGGTACAACTTATGGTTCAACCGATGAGTTCGGGTTCCGTGCCGAGGAAAATCCCACTAGCGTTCACGACTTACATGCGACCATCTTGCACTTGATGGGATTCGATCATGAACGATTGACTTATCGATATGCCGGTCGCGATTTTCGGTTGACGGACGTTCACGGCCGCGTGCTTCGAGACATCCTCGCTTGAAGCCCTGCCCATGAGTCGATTTCCGATTGCTCAGCGGATGCAACAACAGCCGCATGTTGTTGCTGTTTGATCTCGTGTAGTCTCTCTACTTGTTTGAGCTGCTTCTCTCGATCGATTAGGATCTGCCGCTGCTCGGCAAGTTGTTCGGTTAGCAAGTTCACTTCTGCTTGAAGCTTGTCTCGCTGATGAAGCAGTTCGCCGCGATGCTGTTCGTTCTCCCGCCAGTCCGCCATTTTGATGATGCCCGATTGCATCGCTCGCCTTGCATCGCTCCAAGCGAGGATTGATTCTGCTAGTCGTGCAATTTCTGATCGCAAAGTCCCGATCTGCCGCGCTGTACCTTCTACGACGACAATCTGTTGGTCGCGTTGCCAACGGCGGACTTTGATCAGTTGCTCGTGAATATTTCGATTGCTCATCTAGTGGTCGACTCGTCGAATCATCTGCTTGTGTGACTTATCTACCGGTGTGACTTATCTGCCGGTGTGACGGTACTCGTCGGACTCGCGGTGCAAGAGTTGTTCCAGAAGCAACCAAGCTTCTTCGGGTGGGACGATCTGCGAGCGAAGTTGGATCAAGTACTCATCTATCGCGGGTTTCATCCGTATAGCTTGGTCGATCTGTCGGTTGCTGCCATGCGGATAAGCGCCGATTTGAATGAGCTCTCGATGCTCTTCATAAATCGCAATCCACTTGCGCAAGTCGCTTGCCAGCCCATGCTGTTCTGGAGTCGTCAAATGCTCCTGTAGTCGGCTCAAGCTCTGCAGCACATCGATAGCTGGGAAGTGCCCATGATTCGCCAGGGATTTGGATAGTGTGATGTGTCCATCAACATAACTGCGAACGGCATCGCTGATTGGTTCGTTATGATCATCACCTTCGACAAGGACCGTATAGATGGCGGTAATCGATCCCCGTTGCCCGTTGCCAGATCGTTCAACAAGTTGCGATATCGACGAGAAAACACTAGTCGGGTAACCCCTTGTTGTCGGGGCTTCACCCGCTGCTAAACCGATTTCCCGCTGCGCGGTTGCGAATCGGGTTAAGGAATCCATCAGCAATAAGACGGACTTGCCCTGGTCTCTCAATGACTCGGCGATGGCTGTAGCTGTCTTCGCTGCAAGGATCCGTTTTGCTGCGGTTTGATCGCTTGTCGCAACTACAGTTGTCGATTTCTTGCGACCTTGTTCTCCTAGATCGTTTTCCAAGAACTCTCGAACTTCTCTTCCTCGCTCTCCAATCAAACCGATCACGACATGGTCGGCTTGTGTACCCCTGGCTAACATCCCTAATAGGGTGCTTTTTCCAACACCTGCTGCGGCGAAGACGCCAAGTCGCTGACCTTGGCCGATCGTCAACATCGTGTCGATGCATCGGACTCCGGTTTTAAGTGGCGTTCGGATTGGAACGCGTGACATCGGCGAAAGGGCGGGTGCATCACATGGTACCCGACAACCCGTTGCGCGAACTTGATGACCTTCGAGTGGATTACCCGTCGCATCTAAAACTTGACCTTCAAGCGGCTCTGCAATACGTACCGTTCGCGAAGACTGCTTTAAGGAAACATGATCTCCCGCTCGTACTCCCTCTAATGGATCGAGCGGTGCGATAATTGTTTGTTGATGTTCAAATCCGATCACTTCCCCTTCCAGCGGCTCAAGCCCCTGGCGGTGGATCTCGGTAATCGCGCCGATGGGAAGCGGAAGTCCTTGGGCTGTGATCACACCGCCATGCAATGAGCAGACCCGACCTGTTACCCGAAATGGCAACAACCGTTGCAATGGTTGATTCCATTGAGAGCTTTGAGGTAGTTTCGGAAACCTTTTGCCGATTCGTTTTGCAACCGTACCGGCTGTATCACTTGCTGCATTGGTCGGATGGAATTCCATTATGCTAGTTCCTGTTGCAATCGCTCCAACTGAGTCTTCAGGGAACGATCCAGCGTGGTCTCTGGGGTTTCAAGCACAACGGATCCCGAGGAAAACGAAGCGTCCTCGATCACCTGGAATTCAACACCGGGAGAGAGTCGCTCAATCAGTTCGGATAAAGCACCTGACAATTGCATCGCGTCGTGAGAGCTAAGCTTGATGACCATTCTTCGCTGCCCCTGAACCAACTTAACCATGTCCTCAATCCATGTAAGGAGGATGGTCGGATCGCTCTCAATTTGACGCACTAGCAGCTTTTCGGCGATCTTGATCGCAAGCGAGACGGTTTCATGTTGCCAGTTCCGCAACCACTCTTCGGTGGCTTGCTCAAGCCCTTCGCACAAAGTGTCGACACGACTTAATACCTGCGTGATTCGCTCCTCGGCGATTTGTTCGGCTTGTTGTCTTGCAAGCTGATCGATGATCGCTTGCCCTTCCTCGATTGCTTGCTGCTTGGTCGTCTCCCTGATCGCTTCGCATTCCTGTTGGCACTGCTCGAGGATCGCTCGGGCTTGTTGCCGAACGCCATCGAGAATCGCATGGGGTGCTGCATTAGTCAGTGCACCCGAATTGTTCATTGCAGTTGCATTACTGATCGCAGGGCTGGCTTGTGTAGTCGTTGTAGCTGTAGCTGTAGATGTGGCTGTGGTTGTGGTTGTGGTTGTGGTAGTGTTGCCGTTGATGTCGTGAGGGCTAGAAGCAGGCCCAAACGCAGTAGCGCCAGTCGGAGTCGCGCCAGTGGTGGCGGGAATGGTGGGCGCCGAAGGGGCGGATCCGCTCAAGCGTGATAGAAGCGATTTGGGTTTTAGGATGGATGCCATTTCGCTTAGGAACCTTACGAGGAATGATTAGGCAGAAACGCGGCTTTGTGCGTTTTCCTGACCGATCTTTTGGGATTGTATTTCACGAATCGAGCCTGCGATCTCGTCGGCGATTTTCCGCCAGCTATCTTCGCTTTGCTGCGGGTAAGCTGCTAGCTCCCGACGCAGCTTCGAAATAAGCTTAGGTGCAGTGAGTTGTTCGATGCGTTGCCGAAGCGACTTGCCCGCGCCAGCCAAAAAAGCTAGAACCTTATCGGGTTCGTGCCGATACAAGACGCTCAGCAAATCGAGATCGTCGAGTTGGAGGAATTCCTTTAGAAGCTCACTGCGCGATGTCTTGCGTGCAATAGGAATCACAAATCCATCGGAGCCCGTTCGTCGTGTTTGTGGCGAGGTTGATCGACTCCCAGCCGGGTAATCCGCGGCCTGCGATGCTGCTTTGCTTCGCTTTGGATCTAAAGGTAGCGAATCCGACTTCGGATCCGACTGAATCCGAGATTGGGTGTTCTTGGTCGAAGAAGATGAAATCGGTGATAATCCGATCGATTCCTCAAGCTTCTGTGCACCTTCTGCGGATTGGTTGCCCGGAAGATTGGTAGGTAGTTGTAGATGTTCCGAAGGAATGTTCTCGACTGGGGAGTTGCGAAGTTGCGGGTCCGGAATCGCTTGGAGTAATTGCCGAATCTTGTCGCCATCGTGTAACTCATGTCGCTCGCGATCAATGCGCTTACTCAGTTCGACCTTCCATTGTGCAATGAGAATCCGAATCGCTTCCGAATTGATCGACTGCAATTGGACGCCTTGATCAAGGCAAGATCGCGCGAACTGGGTTGGTAACGCTTGCACGATCCTTGTTCCTGCCGAGAGTGGCAAGCTTCGTAGAATCGCCGCTACCATAAGCTTGCTCTCGTCTTTTAAACTTGCTGCGAGTTGTTCGGAACTATAGGCATCGAGCCAGCCGAAGTCTTCGTCATCCATTTGCTTGTCGTGCGAAGCGTATGGAATATCGAGTTGAGATATCGGGTCAGATCCAATCGTTCGACGAATGCTCGATTCGTTTGGAGACTGCCTAACAGAGGGCGATGGCTTTGCCGGTCTTTCAACTGATTCGACGGACCGAGAATGATCGGGAGCGGATTCGGAGGGTCCTTTAAGTTCTCCGATGATCTTCGTGACGATATCGGCGGGAAAGTGAGCTAAGAGTTGCTCGGCAGATTCCGTATCCATCCTGCGGATCGCTGCTGCGACTTGGCGGATTCGTTGGATTTGAGTCTCTGCCATGCTTGTACGAAATTTGATTCTGAGCGGATGAATGTGGGGGATGGTACGTCAAGAGTCTTCGCTGGACCGGCCAGGCTCCCTCGACCTGGACACCCCTGGACCTGGACACCCCTGGACCTGGACACCCCGCGTCCTGGTCGAACGGGAGTGGTCGATCCCGATTGCGGAACTCCAGTTGTTTAGTAGTCAAAGAGATGCCTTCAACGCTAGATGGAAATTCTACGGACTGGTTTTCCCCGCCTTTGACATTGGCAAGCTTGTGCTGGGAATTCGAGCTGAATCGGGTTTGCTTGCAAAAGGTTCGGGGTTGCTCTCCTAGCCGTAAACTTGGTACGCACTGACTTATGGAATCGAGTACGCCCAAGGGGTGCAAGACTAGTAGAAAATCGTATGAATTTAGTCCGCCGAAGCGGGCCTCGTGGTCTTATGCGCGTTTTGGGAGTCGACACGTCTTTTTATGCTGGCTGGCATTCTCGACGCTGTTGCTTACAGGATGCCCGAAGAGTCAGCCTTATTTGATTTCTTCACCAAACGGTCCATCAGGGTTTTTGAAACCTTATTCCCCGGGGGGGCCCGTTTCTGTCGCTCCACCTGCATCGCTTCCTCCAAGCCTCGCGGCGCCGAATCCAAGTGCCGTTGAAAATTCCGCGAGCAGCCTTGCCTATGCAGCTCAAATCGCTGAATTGGAACGACGAACCAAGATACTTGATGAGAACAATAGGCAACTTTACGGGCAATTAGCCCAAGCTCAGCAGCAGACACAAGTTCAGCGCGAACGAGCTGATTTAATGCAACGCCAGCTCGGTGACCTCTCGACGCAGCTTCAGCAAGCCCGGCTTGCCTTAACCACTCCCGCTAAAATTGCTTCAGATCCAAAAGCAGCTTCGTCGTACGCCTCGAATTCTCCCTCTCCTCCGAGAAGTAATGCAAGGCTGACGGCAAACACCAGCAGCGGAGTGACCAAGCCTGGGAGTGAAGCACAAATTGTTGCGGCATTGAAGTCGCTTGGGTACCCGTTGGATACCGATGGAACATCGCTGCGTCTACGGATCCCAGCGGATCAGTTATTTCAACCGAATTCGATGCAATGGACAGCGAGTGCGAGTCCACTGCTGGATCGGGTAGCCGAAGCTCTTCAGACGGGCGGTTCAGTAAGCCGAATTACGATTGAAAGCCACACCGATGCGGCCGTTGCCGGGCAGATGGCTGAGCAAATAGCGGCAGATGCTCAGCGAATCACCGATGCGCAAGCCAACGCGATCTTGCAATACTGGCGGGATCGAGGTGCTTTTGGCCCCGGGCAGCTTACCGCTCGACCGGCAGGTGCAGCGCAGCCAATTATGGATAATCAAACACCTGTTGGAAGAGCCACCAACCGCCGTATTGAATTCACTCTCTCTGGATTTCGTTGAGAGATCGAATCGTTGCAACTGGCTTCGCCCATCGATGTATCCATCCCATTCGACACTTTTCGGTAGTCTATCGTGAATCAACCTATCTATGATTTGGTTTCCATCGGCGAGACGATGCTTCGTTTTTCTCCGAAGTCTCCTTTGCGACTTGAACAATCTTCCGAACTCGAAACGCATGTCGGTGGAAGCGAATCGAACACCTTGGTCGGCTTGTCGCGATTGGGCCTGAAGTCTGCTTGGATCTCAAGACTACCTAGTCACGTGCTCGGTCAGTCCATCGCACGAAACATTGCCATGCATGGTGTTGATACCCAACACGTGGTCTGGAGCGAAAGCGACCGCCTTGGTTTGTATTTTTTTGAACCTGCTTCGGCTCCGCGATCCGGCGAAGTCATTTACGATCGTAAAGATTCTGCCTTTGCCAATTTCTCGGCTGACTTATTGCCAGTTGAACCGCTGCAATCGACCCGATGGTTTCATGCGACGGGGATCTCTTTGGCTCTGGGGCCCAGGACGCACACGATGATGGACAAAGCGCGAACGATCGCCAAAAAATCAGGCTCTAAGGTCTCTTTTGATTTCAACTATCGATCCAAGCTATGGGATATGCAATCGGCGAGGGAAGGCACTCAAAGCTGGGTCTGCGAATCAGACATCGTCTTTTTTGCCAAGAGAGATGCGACTGCATGGTTGGGTATTCCAGCCGATTCCGATGATCGACGTGTGGTTGATGAATTGTTGACTTTGCGTGGAGGCAAGGCAACGGTAATAACCCTGGGCGGTCGAGGCGCGATCGGGGGTGAAGATGACAAAACAGTTTATGTCCGTACGCTGCAACTCGATGGACTCGATAGGTCCGGTGGCGGAGTCGGACGACTCGGTGGAGGAGATGCTTTCTCCGCAGGAGTGCTCTTCGGGCACTTGCAAGGATGGTCGCTGGAGAAGTCCTTGCGATGGGGGAATGCGATGGCCGGGATCAAATACAGCATTCCCGGTGATCTTCCCGTGATCCAGCGAAGCGAAGTTTCTCGATTTGTCGATCAGCTTGAGAAGCTAAGCGACGGAGCGGATGGCGAAGGATCGCTGAAGTTAGGGGTGAATCGCTAACGCACGCTTGACGCAAGGAATAAGCGTTTCAAGAAGATGACGTTTCGTAAACTGATGTTTTGTAAACTGACATTTCGTAAGCTGTCGTTTACTCCCAGCGATGGATCGTATCGAGCAATCGATCCGCGCTGGTGAACAGACTTGCTTGCCAACCCGCTCGCAATGCACCTTCGATATTTTCGAGTCGGTCGTCGGTGAAGAAAATCTTTTCTGCTGGCACATTGCATTGCTCAGCAGCGATTTTGTAAATCTCCGGTTCGGGTTTCATCCGCTGAACTTCGTAGGAGAGAATAATTGGATCAAACCAACCGAGGACTTGGGGGTATCGCATGCGAAGGATCCACTCCCAGTGGGCTTCGCAGGTATTCGAAAGTAGTCCAAGGGGAATCTTCATGCTGCGAAGTCGCTCGAGCACCGGAAGAATATTCATGTTTGGAACAAAGATATCCGCCGCAGCTTCCTTGAGTTCATCAACCGAGAGTTTCTTGCCAAACTGATCGGAGAGAATGGAGACGAACTGAGATGTCGTCCTCTCGCCTCGCTCGTAAGCGATTTGCAGTTCGGAGTCGAAGACGGTGCGTTTGATAACCTCTGGATCCACCCCGATAACCTTTGCCATGGATCGTGCTGCGATTCCATGGTCGAAGAATAGCAAGACATTACCGAGGTCGAAGTAAACGAAGTCGGGTCGGCTCATGATAAGTTGCTTGCGAAGGTTCGCTTCAGGGCTGCGAGACCACGCTGAGCATCTTTGCTTTCGATGACTACGTTTACTCGCAGTTCGCTAGTGTTGGTCATCAGCACGTTGATACCTTCGTCAGCAAGTGCTTTGAACAAAGCGATCGCGACACTGGTGTGACTTCTAAGTCCGATACCACTGACCGATAGCTTGGAGATATTCTCGGCACTCGATACCCTGCGTACACCGTACCCCGCGCGCTCGAGGACTTCCAAGCAAGCGGTTCGCTGGTCTTGAGGAACGGTAAAGCTGATGGCGGTTTCCCCTTGGTATCCATCGCAGCTTTGGACGATCATGTCGACCACAGCCCCGGCGGCCGCGATTTCGCGGAAGACGGTTTCGGCCAAGCCCGGGGTATCTGGGACGCCGCTGAGGGTAACGCGGGCTTGTTGATCGAGAAGCGAGATGTCGAGCAATGTCAATTGCTCGAGGTTCGTTGAACGAAGTCGCTCAACAACTTCGTCTGGGCTTTCTTTTTGTTGCTGGGATTGTCCGATCAGCCACTTGTTGGCATCTTCGGGTTTCTTGTCGAGTTCAAAAGCTTGATGCACTGCGCGAAGTGCTTGGGTGCCCATAGCTCGTTCGACGAGGCAACTGATCTTGATCTCGCTGGTGGTGATCATCTGGATATTGATGCCAGCAGTTGCCAATGCGGCGAACATTTTCTCTGCCACGCCGGATTGTTCGGCCATTCCAAGTCCGACAACGGAGACTTTCGCTACTGCATCGTCAACCGTTACTTCGGACGCTTGGACAATCGGCATCGCTTCTTGGATCGCGCGCTGTGCATCGCGCAGTTCGTCGCTTGGGACGGTAAACGATATATCAGCGCGAGAATCCATACCGATGTTTTGTACGATCATGTCGACCGTAATTTTTCGATCGGCAAGACGTTTGAAAATCTCGTAGCTCATCCCTGGGGAGTCGAGCACACCTTTGATCGTTAAACGGGCTTCGTCGCGTGTTAAAGCAGCACCGCAGACAGGAACGGATGGGGATTCCGGGATTCCTACAATCATCGAACCTGGAGCGTCCGAGAAACTGCTGCGCACTCGTATCGGAACGTGAAATTTCTTCGCGAACTCGATGGAGCGATTGTGCATCACGCTCGCGCCAAGACTTGCGAGTTCAAGCATCTCATCGTAACTGATCAGTCCCATCTGTCTGGCTTCAGGCAACACGCGTGGATCGGTTGTGTAAACACCATCGACGTCTGTGTAGATCTCGCAAGCATCTGCACCGAGAACGGCGGCCAAAGCGACAGCGGTAGTGTCGCTACCTCCACGCCCAAGAGTGGTGATGTTAAAGTCGTCGTCGATACCTTGAAATCCAGCCGCGATGACGATGTTCCCCTCGTCGAGCAAACGGCGTATTCGATCGGTCGAGATTGTTCGGATCCGGGCTTTGGTGTACGAACTATCGGTTCGAATCCCCATCTGCGCACCGGTCAATGAAATCGCTTGCTTACCAAAACCATGGATCGCCATTGCCATCAGAGCCACGCTGACTTGCTCACCGGTGCTCAAGAGCATATCCATCTCTCGGGCTGGCGGCTCGCCGTTGACTTGCCGAGCTAGTTCGATCAGATGGTCCGTTTGATGACCCATGGCGCTGACGACCACCACGACTTGATTGCCCTCGTTCTGGGCGCGAATCGCTTTCCGTGCGGCAGACTGGATCTTCTCTGGAGTTGCGACGCTGGTTCCACCGAATTTTTGGACGATCAGAGGCATAAGGCACACTTGCGGGGGGAAAGCGAGGAAGGCAAAACGCATGGGGCGGTGCCTAGCTCAAGGAAATTTATCAGCAAAATCTTACCGATTCCCGCCGTTTTGAGAATGGACGAAACTGCACTCGAAGCGGTTCGCAGGGGGGCAATTGGTGGGTTTAAATAAATTGCACGGGCGTTACCGAATGGTGCGGGGCATTCGAGGGGGCTCCGTAAGATAACTGTTTTTGATGGACGAACTCGAATCAATCGGCGTTGTTCCGTTATTGTTGAATGATTCGCCAAGGATTTGACCGTTCGAAGTCTCAACGCGATTCGGCTGGGGAATGGCGGAGAAGGCCGACTGCGCGGGGCCGGAAAAGGTCGGTGTGATCACCGAATCCAAGCCGTGTACCGCAGAAGGATTCGTGTTTCCCAACGGGCTCGTGGCGTTGGCTAATCGCAAGAAGTCGTCGTTGAGTTTGTTTTGCCAATGACTTACTTTGCCTGCCGAAGCGTACGACTCTGGGATTCTGCCCATTGCCATTCGGGCTTGGACCAAATCCGCGCAGCGAACTTGTCCTTCGACTACTTGAAGTTGTTTTTCCCATTCCTCGGGCGCTAATCGCTCGGAGCACTTCGCGAGTAGCTCGGATGCTTCCCGAGTGCGATTCAAATCGGCATAGACAAGTCCGCGAAGCAGGAGGTGTTCGGGGGTGTCGACCACGGCAACATGAAGATCAGCCATGTGGTCAAGGGTTGCTAGAGCACGCTCGGGGCGTCCTGTGGTTCGGTAAATCTCAGCGATTGAAAATTGAACTTCGGGAAAATCACTTCGAAGAATCAACGCATGGTGATAACACTCCAAAGCGCTCGGCCAGTCCGATTGCCGATCATGAACATCACCGAGCAGAGCCCAAGCGTTCGCGTGACTGCGATTGGCAGAGAGAACGTCTAACGCAAGTTGCTTTGCCAAGTCGCATTGACCGAGCTCAAGGTGCATCTCTCCGAGTTGTACTGCGTAGTCCGGATTTCGACCCGATAGCCGATACGCTTCGCTCATGTGTTCAATCGCTTTTGTCTTGCTCCCCTGCTTCCATAACGTGTTGGAATATCCCCAATGAGCTCGTTCATCGTAGGGAGATTGCGCTAAAGCTTGGGTGAACAGCAGTTCGGCGTCTTGCACGCGATCTCGCTGATACGCTTCCGTGCCTCGGAGCGAGAGTTGACGTGCAGATACGAGCGATTGATTTCTTGGATTGCGATCGAGGATCCGGCAACCGAAGGTGCTCGCGCTGCATACGAGAATCCAGAGCCCAAGAAACCAATTCAAGAAAGTCGATTGGAGTCGGGTATATCGGAGGCTTCTGGAATACTTGACGCAAGGCTGTTTCATACAGTCCGACATTCGCAGGCACAGAACGATCAAGCGATGGACGGTTCCAACGCGTTCGATCGTAATGAATTCATAGCAAAACAAGGCGCTTCAACGCAATCGGATTTGCTTGACGGGCTTCGAATTGCGTCCGTTCTTGGGCTGCTTGGAGCTTGGGGATGAAGGTAATGTTGAGTCGGGTAGTTTGGGGGGGCTTGGTAATGTCGGCGCAATCGAAACGGATTCAATCGGCATCAAACGGAATGAATCGTAGGAAACCAGCGGGGTTCGTTGAATCGCATGCCGATAGAAAACCAATGTTGCCAATCGCAACGCTGTTTGAACTGCAAACTCTAACTACTTGAGCATCGGTTTATCGTGGGCATTCTTCCGAGAATCACCTTTAAGATCGCTATCCTGCTCCCGATCGGCGAGATGCTTTGCCCTTCGGCATTTGGGGAGGATCCCTTGGAAAGTCCGCCCGCTAAAACTTCGGTGCCGGCGCTCTACCGATCCGCCCTTGAGGATTACCAAAACAAGCGATGGGGTAATGCCCGAGAGAAGTTTCAAAAGATCGCCCAAGCGGTCCCAGAGTCATTGCTTGCATATGAAGCAACCTTCTTTGCCATCATGACCGGGATGCAAACGGATTCGGATTTAGAAGTAGCCAATTCTTTAGAAGCGGCCAATTTGGACATGACGCCTAACATGGGCGGTACTCGCGATGGAGCTTGGCCCGGCGAATTGCTGGTTTGGGAGTGTGAAGTAGCATTGAAGCTGAAGGAATATGAAGCGAGTCTGAGAGCCGATCAGCCCGCCGTGCAAGCGGCACTTGAGCGTCTGCGATCGCGAGTTGAGCAATCGCAGGTAGAGCAAGCTAAGTGTTTCCTGCGCGAGAAGCAGTGGGTATGGGCTGCGCATGCTCTACGTGCGCTCCGTAGCGAAAAGTCTGCGTTGTCTCGAGCAGATGTGCGATCTGAAGCGGATTTGGTGACGGAAGAGATCTCCTCTGCAGAGTTCTCCTCTGCGAACGATGCGTTTCGCAGTTGGATAGATCGTTCCGAATTGGAATGTTGCATTCAACTTCGGCGATGGGATCGAGCCGAAGATCTTCTGCAGCAGATGCAGCCTTCGCTTCTTACCTATCTTGCCCAACGCGAACCCCCTGCTTGGGTTTCCCAAGTCCTTCTATGGAAGAGTGAAATCGCCATCCTTAGGGGGGAGTGGGATTTGGCAGAATTGACCGTTTGTGACATTCGTGCGCATTTTCCCGAATGCAACGAGCGGGGTTACGTCGATTATCTCTACGCTCGTTGTTTGGTTTTCAACGCGAGGTTTGACGAAGCTCGTCAGGTGTTTGAATCGATCGTTCGCATGCAGCCAACTCCTCCCGCAGAGTTGCTGGCTAAAGCATGGTGGGCGACGGCCGAGTCCTTTGTGATGCAACGAAGGTACACCGAAGCGATAGCCGCGTTTGAACACGTGTTGAACCTCGACGTTGATCCTCAATGGAAGTCGATTGTCGAAAGGCAATTGGTTGATTGTAGATCTGCCATCGGAACTCCATTGACGAATCCTAGCGTTCCTCCCGTACAAACGACCCAGCGTCCGACAAGCGTTCCACAGCGATGAATTCCTTCACAGTGTACCTTGGTAATCGACAACCCGTCGCTTCGATAGCTCTCGCTATCCTGTTGACTATGCAGTTGTCCGGCGTTTTCGTCCCGGACTTCATTGGATCTGGCTTCTTTGGGTCTGTTGCCTACGGACAGAGCCCTCGTTTATCGCCCAATGGGATGCCGACCCAAGGTTATCCGCAGGGAGCGGGGGGCTATCAAGCTGGGCAGGCTCAGCAAAATCCGCAAGCGAACCCGGGATTCGCATCGAACGATCCTAGGATCGCTTCACTGCCAACCCCAAGTTCGAACGTGAACTATTCGAACAACAGTACCAATGGGCTTGCTGGCGGTAATGGACCCAATGCCGGTTCGCTCGATGCGAACGGCAAAGTCCCATCCAAGAGTTTACTGAGTGTGTTTCATGACGGTGGTTGGATGATGTATCCGATCGCATTATGCTCCTTTGGATTGATGGTTTTTACTTTCGAACGTTGGATTGCGTTAAGGCATTCTCGCGTCGTTCCTCGCCCATTCGTCTCTCGACTGCTCGAACAATTGCAGCAGCAGATGATCGACCGCGATGAAGCGATCGAATTATGTGAGAAGAACGGCAGCCCAATGTCTAGGGTTTTACTCGGTGCCTTGCGTCGATACGGGAAGCCTGCGGTGGAGATCGAGCAGGCGGTTATCGATGCGGGTGAGAGAGAGTGCAACGTTTTGCGCCGCAATATGCGCACGATACTTGCTATCAGCAACATCACTCCACTGCTCGGATTGTTGGGGACAGTCTTGGGGATGATTCAATCATTTAACGACATCACCAATGCGCAAGCGATGGGCAAACCCGAATTGCTTGCTGGTGGGATAAGTCAAGCACTGCTAACCACCGCAGCCGGGTTGTTGGTTGCTATACCCGCTTATGCGGTATATGTATTTTTTATCGGTCGCATCGATAGTTTGATCATGGATATGGATAGTTTCTCGCAACGATTGGTCGATGTCATCAGTGCAGAGGGATTGCAGGAGAGCGACGGGGGTCGAACCCGAGGACGTGGTCGTAAAGCAGCTTAACCGCTCCAGCAGATCGACTCGATGAGGTTTCATTACTATGCCATTAAAAACCACGCGCGATGAAGAGCTGCCCGGTATCAACCTTACGAGTATGATCGACGTGCTTTTCCTGCTGATTATCTTCTTCATGGTCGGAACTCGATTCACCGAAGGAGAACATCAGATTGCCGTCAAGCTGCCGAAATCCAATTCCCCAGAGACAATGCTCGATCGCCCGTCGGCCAAGACAGTGAATCTGTTTCCCGACGGCACGATTGAATTTGAAGGCAACCGCCTGACGAGCGAGCAGTTGACCGCAACCCTCGTTCCAATGGTCCGAAACTATCCGGATCTACAAGTCCGTTTCCGGCCTGATAGTGGAGTAGCGGTAGGGCAAGCAAGTGCTGTGATGGAAGCGATAAGTAAGTCGGGTGTTCAGGACATTCGCTGGGCAAGCGCCGCCGCTTCGATGCCAAACGCGAGAATGCGATGAACGAGCATCGTTGGGCAATGCTGCTTGGAGGTGTCTTCGCAGTCGTTGCTTTAAGCCTTATGGCGATGACATGGTCGCGCCTTGGGCAGTCGAAACTTCTTACGAAATGCGCCGCAGTCGCGCTGCTTGCTCACGTCTGGCTAATCCTTTATGCTTACAGTACGCGGCTTCCAGGGGGAGCCGGAGCTGCTCCCAATGCAACGAGTTCCCCTATGGGAATCCCTGCTCCGGCAAACATCCTCTGGTCTTCGGATCCTGAGGTTGAAGCTCAGGCCGATTCGACTCCAAGTGTCGATAATTCCGGCGATCAAGCAGCAGGAGTCTCAACGCTCGCATTCGCTACACTGTCGGATCGCGATACGACCATCGCTGACGTAGACCCTCCAGTTGCTCCCATTCCCGATGTGCTCGACGATTCCGAAATCCTTGCGCTGATGGAAGCCACTGAGGTACTCTCGATGGAAGCTGCACCAAGCGATCTGCCGCAGGAACCATCCACCGAAGCTGCTGATTTAACTACCGACACCATCCCGAATGATTCTCCCTCGCTCGTTGCTTCGGCGGAGCTCTCTGTCGAATCGACGAATAATGCAGTTCGTAATCCGCATACCACATTCGACATGCAGCGTGTCCCTGCGACTTACCGCATGCGGTTCAGCCCCGATCGAATGGCTTATACATTACAACAGGGTGGCGATGACTCGACGGAATTTGCCGTCCGCAACGCATTGGCATACTTAGCCCGTACCCAACAACCCAATGGGTCTTGGCCCGTTGCTCAGGAACAGCCGTCGATTGGACGCTTCGCGCACACCGCGATGACTGGGCTTGCGGTCTTGGCATTTCTAGGTGCTGGCCATTCGCATCTCGACGGTGGCCCCTACGCGCAAAACATTCAGAGGGGACTCGATTTCTTGCGCTCTGAGCAATTTCCTTCGGGAGATTTATCAGGCAGACTTCAGATTGGACAAGACCCCAACGTCCGCTTTTCAAGGATGTACAGCCACGCTATGGCTGGACTTGCGATCTCCGAAGCCTATGCCATCACTGCTGATCCAATGTTGCTTGATTCGGTTCAAGGTGGGGTAAGGTACACGCTCAACGCGATGAATCCTCGCACCGGGGGCTGGAGGTACGACTTCGCCACGGATGATCCGGGAGACACAAGCCAATTTGGTTGGCAGGCGATGCTGCTCAACAGTGCGCAGGGCAGTGGCGCAGTTCCGCTTCGCGGTCAGCATCGCGTCGCGTTGCAACGTTTTCTCGATTCAGTAACGACAGGTACTTATGGTGGTCTCGCAGTCTATCGCAACGTCACACCTGATAGACGGGCAGCAGCATCTCAAGCCACTGCACCGATGACAGCCGAAGCCCTTGCGATTCGCGCGATGATGGATTTTCCCTTTTCGGCCCAAGCCCTTGGGGAATCCCAAAGCATGATCCTCAAACAACTACCCGGGGAATCTGAAGTCAACTTCTACTATTGGTACTACGCTACATTGGCTCTGTACCAATCGCGAGGACGCTTGGCTACGCAACAAGCCTACGGGCAAGTTGTCTCCAACTCGGATTCGCTAGCAGCGAATCGAGCTTGGGAAACTTGGAATGCTTCCTTGAAGTCAACTCTTCTTCGGACACAAGTCACATCTGGAATAAACGAAGGTTCTTGGGATCCAAACTGTGTATGGGGACAATACGCAGGGCGAACCTACTCGACGGCTATCGGTTGTCTGTGTCTTGAGGTCTACTACCGCTATCTACCAGTGATTGAAGAAAGAGAAATCGCAAAAGCAGATGGGTCGAACAACCCGCAGAGCCTGAAGACGGAAAGGTAACGCGAAACGGTAGAGATCGCGTAAAATTCGAATAAGGCTATAAAGGGCGAAACAACTCTGTTTCAATGCGCAATTTCTCGTCCCTTCCTGACATCGTGTCGCAGTCGCTCAGGAGGTTTTGATGATTGGGAGCCCCATGCAAGAAAATTTTCAAGGTGTCGCGGGAGGCGATCCGGTTCATGATAATACGAACCCGCGAAGATACCTCGGGATTCCCCAAAGCACTCTAATCGAACTTGCGACAGTTATTGCGCTATTTGTATTCGGCTTTGTCGTGGCCTTTTGGCGTGTTGAGCGTACGGGAGAAGTCTGGCTCAATGATGGCTCCAGATATCTCAATAATGGAGCGATGATATACGACTGGCTCAGTTCAGATCGATTGCTAGATCCATTCGGTTTTGCTGTCGAGAATTACGTCCAGTTCCCAGGGCACAGCATTCCTTATCATCCACCCGGTTACGCTTTGATGCTCGCTGTTTGGTTCAAGGTGTTTGGATTGTCATACGTTTCCGCCAGAGCTTTCATTGCAGCTTGTTTGGGGATGTGCCTATTGGCTTTTCGTCAAATCATCATTGAATTGAACGAAAGCCGGAAAACGGGATTCGTCAGCGCGCTGATCTTGGGTTCAATCCCTCAAGTCGTGATCTGGTCGCGAACAAGTATGTCCGAGTTGCCAGGGATGGTTTTTATCCTATGGGGGACTTATTTCTTTCTCGTGAGTTTACGAGCAAGGAGCAGTAATGAACGAGCTCTCAATAGTGCACTTGCTATTGGCTTTGCGATGGTTGCGTTCATGTGCAGAATCTCCACGGCTGGAGTATTGCCCGCTTGGTACCTGCTTCTCTTAAGGAGTAAAGGGATCCGCAAGTCGATGACACTCGTTTACATCGTTCCTGCTATCGTTTATTTGGTTGCGGGTGTGTGTTGGATCAAGTTCGCTGGTCAATACTCCAAGAACGAGATGAGGACGTCCCTGCTCGATAATCTTATGGGATGTTTGACTTATGAGAACGTGGCTGTTTGGTGGGTAAATCTCCCGTCAATGGTCTCGATATGGGTATTCGCATTGGCGTTGTTCGGGTGGGGGGCCAAGCACTTTTCAAATGCGGATCGCAAGCACTCCTGGTTCCTTTGGACTGCTTGGATTTGTTGTTACTACGTTTTTCAAGTGATTCAAAATCTACCTTTCGAAGCGAGGTATTTTATTTTTGCATTGCCTGGCGTGGTCGGGTTGATTGGCGTATTGCTAAGTGGCGTTTCGTCAAATCGACGACTGTACTGGGGATTCTATGGATTGTCTTTTGCAACCGTGATTTTGAACCTTTGGACAAGTCAATTCCAGGCCCCGGGTTTAGTAGGTTACGATGCTGTTGCTCAAATGCTCGGTGATCGCTCGGAACGGGGTAACATCATGATTACCGCCTATGCCGATGCCGATCTAATTTTTCGATTGCGATGTGAAAAATCAATGCACACCCTCAAGCGTCAGATCATCCGTGGAGATCGCGTCCTTGCGATTAGAAATCCGAAGTACTCTGGTGCAAAGACGACTATCCTCGCTAAAACCCATCAAGATGTTTACGAAGCTCTTAGCCAAGGTCGGGTCAGGTTTGTCGTTACCGAAGGACCATTGAGCGACGATGACGGGACGATTCAAGAGCAAGAAGTGCAGTTGTGTCACCAAGCGTTAGTAGCGAACCCTCAAGATTACGAGCAGGTCGGGGTTCAAGTTCTGCGCATGGGACGCCGCGAACGGTCAATTTATGTTTGGAAGTATCGAGGCGAATTGCTCGAAGGAAAAAGCACGTTACCTGTTGTTGTCCCAACGGCAAAACTTGAGATCAGGTAGTGTCGCTTTACGATTCGTTCGTATGCAGGGTTAAACCTTGGTGTTGCTTGCGCCTCGGACACCTGCGAGGAAGTCGCTGTAGCAGCCGATGTAGTCTTCTGCATCGTAAGGGTCTGATGCTAAAACTTGTAACACTGCATCGCGACTGAAATTGTATTGAACGCCCCAAGTCATAGGAGGCACATGCAATCCCACGGTACACGAATCCAGCAGGACGTCTGCTCTTGTTTTTCCATCGTCAACCATGACGCGGCAACTCCCATTCAAGCAAATCAAGAGTTGATGACATTGTTTGTGTGCGTGATTTCCGCGGAAGTGAATCTCGGGTACGTCCTGGATGGTGAACATTCGCCTCGGGAGAAACGGCAGTGACAAATCCAAGTCGACGACGGTCAGCGAACCGCGCTGGTCTGTGAAGTTTTTAAACCGATACAAGTAAGCATCCAACTCTTCCGTTAACGGAATTGAGGGTTTGTCTTGCCAGGGTTTCATCAAAATGTTGTCATGGAGTTGCGTTTCAGCAAATCGCACGATCCGACTAGGATTTCCAACAACAACCGCGTTCGCAGGGACCGAAACGTTGACCACGGATCCTGCACCGATCATGCAGTTTTCTCCTAGTACAATTCCGGGGAGAATCGTTGCATTTGCACCGATGGATGCCCCTCGTTTTACAGCCGTCTTTGAAAAAGCAGTGGGCTTTTCTTTGCTTCTCGGAAACGGGTCGTTGGTGAACGAAACATTCGGGCCGACGAATACTCGTTCCTCCAGATGAACTCCGTCCCAGAGTTGTACCCCGCACTTAATCGTGCAATCATCACCGATGATGACGTCGTTCTCTACGAATACACCGTCACATAGATTGCAGTTCTTCCCAATTTTCGCACCTGGCAAGACATGCGCAAACGCCCAAATTCGAGTGTCGTCTCCGATGTTTTTCGATTCGCAAATCGCCTTTTCGTGAGCAAAGTAACCCATAAATTTCGCTGTTCTGAAAACCTTCTATTGACTGATATTCGTTTTGTTCGGCGGGGATATCTCGACTCGATTCGCTACGATCGACAATGGTCGGCCCTTGGAGTTCTCGTACGCTCGCTGCACATATGTTCCGACTATTCCAAGTCCAAGCAGATTCGATGAACCGAAGAAGCAAACGGCGAGAAGGATAGCCATCGATGGATTGTACAAGGTTATTCCCAAAAGCAAACAAACCACAGTGATAAGAGTGATCAAGGCGCAGAGTAGTACACCCAAGAATCCAGCGAGGAGCAGGAAGCGAATTGGCAGATCGGAAAATGCAAAAATGCTATCGAGGAAATAGTCGAGTTTCTTTTTAAAGGTCCAAGCCGAGACGCCATGTTTTCGTTTCGCTCGTTGGTAACCGATGAATTTCCGTCGGTATCCAACCCACATCAATTGTCCAATCAAACTCGACTTGGTTTCTCTGAAGCGAACAAGTTCGGATTTCACTTGTTGAGTGCAACCGAATATGTCTACACCTCCTCTCGGGATCTCAGGGAATAGCCATTTGCGGTAAATCGCCCAGTAAGTATTCGAGAACAGTTTGGATACTAAGGGATCCATGCGCGAATCACGACTGCCCAAGACGATGTCAGCTTCGCCGCTTTCCACGGATTCGAAAATCTGTTTGACTAGTTCTGGGGGTTCTTGCAAGTCTGCTGACATCACTGCGAAGAAGTCCCCGGTGCTTTGTTCCATCCCGGTACGAATCGCCGCGAAGGATCCAAAGTTTCGCGAGTGCCGGATGACAAGCGATGAGAAGGGTTTCGAAGGCAAATGCGTTAGTAGGTACGACTCGCAATCATCTGGGCTGGCGTCTACCACAAAGGTGATTTGCAACGAGTTGCTTAGACTACCATAAAGATGTGAAAGTGCTTCGAGAAGGTCCGGTAGGTTTTCGATGTTTTTGTATACTGGAATGATTAGGGTTCGCATTTTCACTTCCATCCATTGACGGTCGCAATAATGGTATCGATCTCCAGGTCCGTCATCGATGGGAAGCAAGGTAGCGTGATCACGGATCGACTTAATTCTTCTGTGTTATGCAGAAGCAAACCTCCAAGATGACGATGGGTGTTCAACAGTACCGGTTGCCGATAATCGGGAACCGGATAATGAACATCATGTGGAATCGCATGGGCTTTGAGATGCTCAATAAGCGAAGCTCTATCATCGACCTGAAGGACGTAGAGATGCGCTACGTATGCTTCGCCGTCTACCGTGGGCTTCCGCTTGATTTTTGTGTTCACAATGCCTTCGTTTAAGCGTTGGGCGACGTAGCGTCGCTTGCGATTCCACTCGTCTAGATACGGAATTTTGAGTTTGAGAATACACGCTTGTATCTCATCAAGCCTTGAGTTCCTTCCACCTACTTCATTGACATGGTACTTCGGCTGCCAGCCGTACTGACGTATCGAGCGAATACGAGTAGCGAGCTTTTCATTGTCGGTACAAATCGCTCCCCCATCCCCCATCGCTCCGAGGTTCTTCGTTGGGTAGAAACTAAAGCATGAAAGGTCGCCAAAACTCCCCGCCCTTTGATTGTCGAGAGTAGCGCCATGTCCTTGGGCACAGTCTTCGATCAAAGGAACCTGGTGCCTATCACATAGTTGTCGAATCTCTCGGATGTTTGCTAATCTACCGTAGAGATGTGTGAGAATCACAGCATCTATCTTTTGATTTCCGAACGACTCCGCAAGGTGATTTACGGACATCGTTCCGGTATCGATCTCAACGTCTATGTAGCACGGAGAAGCACCACAAGCGAGGATTGCTGAACTTGAGTAAAAACCGGCGTTCGCTACCGTGGCCACTCGATTTGTACTGGACATTCCAAGTGCTCGAAGTGAAATCTCTAAGGCATCTGTGCCATTTGCGACACCAATACAATTTGAGACGCCTGTATATGAAGCGAACTGCTCTTCAAATTCTTGCACGTGCCTTCCAAGAACAAACCATCCAGCTTGGATCAACTCTCGGACTTGTTCCTGAATCGATTCGAGCAACTCCGGTTCAATGCGGTGGAGGTCATTGAGGCTCTTGGTTCTCATTCGCTGGGCAAGGTTTCGTAATGGATCGGCAAGCTCTCTCGATCACCTGATTCACCATAGAAATCAACCTTGAGCGGTTGCAGGTAAACTTAGCAAGACGGAAGAGGCGGGGGTACAGACTCGTGGATTCACGGCTGCATTCAGGAGTAGGGGGAGTATAACTACGAGGAGGATTCCATCAAGTCTTCTTAGGCTGACGTGGCGTGTACGAAGTTAGGGCGTGTCGCTTGGGATTGCTTGAAGAACACGCCGGGCGTCCTCACGCAGCCTCGCGACGACTTGTTGAAGTTCATCGCGGCGAGCCGCGTTTGCTTCGGTTGCGCCTTGCTTGGTTTCCGCTTCGAGCAAGCGAGCAGATCGAAGCATCGCTTCAGCAGCTCGGTAAACGCGTTGCTTGGATTTCTTCGATCGAATGGTACTGCGAGGTTCGCTTGGGGAAATTGATCCAACTGTCGCATCTTTTCCATCTATTAGGCTTGGCAAGCTCCCTGCGCGGTTTTTGATTTCCTGAAACAACGGATCATCTTGAATCGTCGACGATCCGCCATTGGGTGACTTTTCCTGCACTGGACTCGATGGGATTTTGGAAGGTGGTAGTTCGCTGACTGGTAGTTCGTTTGCCGGTAGTCCGCTGGCAGGTGGTTGACTGGAGTGCAATACAGCACCCCAGCTTGCGAGCCCAATACACACCGCAGCCATGCTTGCGACAACCAACGACGACCGATTCAACATGTACACCGGTAACAAGCTGTGCGGTAACAAGTTGTTCGGTAATCGGAATGGATTCGGGAGCAGCATAGATTCGATGTTAACTCATTTACAAGGGGCTAAGCTTGGGAGACGGCGAATGGCATCGGGGTGCCTTTCATCGCTGCGAGCAAATTGACCGCGGCCATCATCGACATCTGATTGCGAGCTTGCCAAGTCGCCGATCCGATATGTGGCAGGATCAAGCAATTCGGAAGATCGCGCAATGGGTGGTCGGCCGCGATAGGTTCGGGGGTCGTGACATCTAGACCGGCGGCGAAAAGCTGACCTTTGGCAAGCGCGTTGGCAAGTGCCATTTGATCGATGACCTCACCGCGAGCGGTGTTGACCAAAACTGCATTGGGTTTCATTTTCGCAAGTTCTTTTTCACCAATCAGATTCCGCGTTTGTTCCGTCAATGGACAATGCAGACTGATAACGTCGCTCGAGGCGAGCAGTTCATCGAGCTGTACGTGAGAGGCGTCTAAGTCTCGGCCAGCTTGTAGTTTCGCAGAGCGCGAAGTGTAGAGAATCCGCATTCCCCAGCCCCCGCGCATCCGCTTGGCGACCATGAGCCCAATGCGTCCCATGCCGATAATCCCAAGTGTCTTTCCTTCGAATTCTTGTCCCAGGAACATCATCGGTTCCCAGTTTCTCCACTGGTGTTTTTCGACGTTGTGGATCGCTGGTCGGAAACAGCGACCCGCTGCAAGGATCAATCCGATGGCGGTGTCTGCTGTAGCATTCGTCAATACACCAGGCGTATTTCCCACATGGACACCTCGCGCTTTGGCTGCCGCGACATCAATGTTGTTGTATCCGACCGCGAAATTCGCTATGCCTCGCAAATTCGGTCCAGCTGCATCGAGGAACTCATCATCCACTCGGTCGCTGAGCATCGTCAGCACTCCCGAACATCCAGCGATGCGTTCGAGCAGCACGCTCCGAGGTGGTGGATCTTGGTCCGGCCACACTTCTACCTCAACATGTTCCTTCAGACGCTCAAGTCCCGGTTGCGGGATCTGCCTGGTTACAAATACCTTGCTCATCATTTCTAAATTCGATGGGGAATAAACGATGGGAGTCACGGGTGACCGACTGCCTCATATTGCGTTATGATTATAGCAAATTCATGTCGCGAAAGTTTCCACCAACGATAATCCTCAATGAGTACGAAATCCACTCCTTCTGCCGATCAGTTGATCGGTCAAAACACTGGCCGATATGCCGTGCGATTGTTCGCCGGATTGCGAGAAGGATTGGGAGAATCCGTGGTGTCCATCGAAGTACCGGTACCTTGTAGCGCACTGGACCTAAAACGCCGATTTGCGGAAGAACATCCTAAAATTGGGGGGTTGGTAATGGCAAGCCGCGTTGCGAGCGAATTGCAGTTTCTTGCCGATGAAGCGATCTTGCCATGTAGCACAGAGGTTACCTCCGATGAAAATCGCAATGAGAACCATTCTCCGATCGCTTCTGCCAAAAACGACCCAATAGTGGATTTGATCCCCCCGGTCTCCGGCGGCTAGAATCCCCGTCGCGACCACTACTGGTCCGCATCGTTGTGTATTCCCAATACCCTACCAACTTCTGCCCTTCACCTCTTCACTTCTTCGCTCTGAACTTTCAACTATCAACCATCAACTTTCAACTGTCCACTCTCCACACTTAACTCTCAGCTTCCCAATCATGTCACTTTCACAAACAATCTTTGAAGCACTCGATTCGGTTCCTCTCGTCGATCCGCACTCGCACATCAACCCGCGTTCACCCGCTTCTGAATCCATCGCGGATTTGCTTGGGTATCACTATTACACGGAATTGGCCCATTCAGCAGGGATGCCGCGTGAGAGGATCGAAGAGCCGGGGATCAGTCCCAAGGAAAAGGTTTCTAGGTTGTTTGAGTATTTGCATCACATCAATCATTCGGTGCAGTGGTCTTGGTTCGTCGAATTGGCCAGGGAGTTATTCGGGTTCGAAGGGGATACCATCGATCGTTCGAATTGGGAAACGGTATATGATTTAGCGGCAACCAAGATGAGTGAGCCGACTTGGGAGGACGAAGTTCTTCGCAAGAGCAAGGTCGAGCGAATCTTTTTGACGAACGATTTCGATGACCCTCTCGATGACTTCGATACCTATCGGTATGTCCCCTGCTTACGCACGGATGATCTTGTATTTCATCTTTCTTTGCCGCAAACGCGGGAGCGGTTGGCGAAAGCAACGGGATTCGAAGTAACGAAGCTTTCAGAGCTGCGACATGCAATCGGCACGCTCTTCGCGCACTTTGTCAAATACCAAGTTCGAGCATGTGCGATTTCGCTACCTCCATGGTTCACCCCTCGAGAAGTTCCCGTCGTCGATGCGGCTGCGGAGGCGTCTTTACAACGCGTGTTAGCTGGTCAAGCGAATCAAACGGATCGCGACACGATTGCTTATTGGGTGTTTTGGAGACTTGCTGAATTTTGCCAAGATACGAATCTCCCATTCGATCTTATGATCGGGGTGAATCGCAAGGTATATCCAACAGGGGTTTACCAAGGCCAGGATTTGTACGATTCGCGATGGTCGATGATCCAGTACGCTGATTTGTTCAACAGCTTTCCAACGGTTCGATTCCCAATCTCGGTGCTAGCTTCCGTCAGCAACCAAGAACTTGTCGACTACGCTTGGATTTTCCCCAATGTGATTGCCAATGGACATTGGTGGTATAGCAATACGCCTACTTTCATTCGTCACGATTTGCGTGCTCGTATCGACGCAATCCCTCGAAACAAAATCATTGGTTATTACAGCGATGCGTACAAGCTCGAATTCATCTTGCCGAAGTACCGTATGTTTAAGCGCATTTTGGCTAACGTTTTAGCCGAGTCGATCGTTTGTGAACGCGGACTCAGCGAGACCTTTGCCGTAGAATTGGGCACTCAACTTTTAAGAGGAAATGTCGATGCTATCTTCTTTGGTCATGAGTAAAGCGATTTCTCAAGTTCGCGGCGTGCGTATTGCTCGATTGGCGATGTTTGGCATCGTGTGCATCGCAAGTTCGATGTTTGTCGTAAGCAATGCTGCGGAACCTGCGCCGAAGACCAACTTCGTGGTCATCTTGAGCGATGATATGGGGATCTCCGATATCGGTTGCTACGGTGGTGAGATCCGAACAGAGAATCTCGATCGCCTAGCAAACAATGGCTTGAGATTTCGTCAGTTCTATAACACAGCTAGATGCTGCCCGACGCGCGCAAGCTTGTTGACCGGACTCTATCCTCATCAAGCTGGGATTGGGCACATGATGGAGGATCGGGGATTGCCAGGGTATCGAGGCAATCTAAACGATTCATGTCGCACGATTCCCGAAATGCTCCGTCCTTCGGGTTACCGTAGCTACGGGGTTGGCAAATGGCATGTGACCCGTCATGCAGGCCCCAACGCTCCGAAGGAGCAGTGGCCACTGCAACGTGGTTTTGATCGATTCTACGGCACCATTCATGGCGCGGGTAGTTTTTTCGACCCGTCCTCGCTAGTCCGAGATAACACGATGCTATCGGCGTATGCCGATCCGTTGTATCAACCGCAAACCTATTACTACACCGACGCGATCTCAGATCACGCTGTGAGATTCCTTAGGGATCATCTCCATGAATCCGCGGATCAACCTTTTTTTCTCTACGTTGCCTATACCGCAGCGCACTGGCCTATGCATGCCCTGCCCGAGGATATCGCAAGGTATCGAGGTAAATATGACAGCGGATATGAAGCGATACGTAAGGCTCGATTCGAAAAAGCGAAATCGATCGGACTCCTACCAAACGATCTCGCGTTGCCTGATGGCATCGGCAAATGGGATTCGATCGATAACAAAGCCTGGGAAACAGCTTGCATGGAAGTCTATGCTGCGATGATCGATCGGATGGATCAAGGGATCGGACGAATCATTAGTGAGCTTGAGGAGCAGGGTAAACTGGAAAATACGCTGATCTTCTACATGCAAGACAACGGAGGGTGCGCGGAAGGAATAGGTAGGCAGGGAAATAAAAACCATCCCAATATCGCGAGACCAGACACTCCGACGCTACCCCCGATGGCTCCGACCGATTTTGCTGCCGCTGGCAGTGTTCCCAGTCAAACCCGGGACGGTTATCCAGTACGGATGGGCCCAAACGTTGTTCCAGGACCTGCTGATACATACGTTGCATATGGTGAGAACTGGGCAAACGTCTCGAATACCCCTTTTCGGGAATACAAACACTGGGTTCACGAAGGCGGAATCAGTACTCCGTTAGTCGTGCATTGGCCTCAAGGAATTAAAACGCCAGGGCAATGGCGATCGCAACCTGGACACCTTATCGATATCGCAGCAACGTTGCTTGACTTAGCTCAAGCACCCTATCCAGCCGACGCAACTCCCTTGGAAGGTCGCTCGCTGATCCCCGCTTTCAACGATTCACCTATCGAGCGCGAGGGCTTGTATTGGGAACATGAAGGGAATCGTGCGGTTCGAGTCGGTGATTGGAAACTAGTCGCGAAACATGCGAAACCTTGGGAGCTTTATGACCTTTCTGTCGATCGCATCGAAGCGAATAACCTCGCTGAGAAATATCCTGAACGGGTTGAGCAACTCCGAAAGCAGTACCGTGCTTATGCGGATCGTAGCAACGTTGTCCCTTGGCCGCCGACAAAGAAGGGGGAGTAGAGGTTCGGAGGGGGGAGGATTGGAAACACAGAGGCACAGAGGCACAGAGAGGTTAAACTATCTTCGATCCTGCGATTCGCTGCGAAGGAAACTTACGACGGCGGCGAGTTCCTCTGGAGTCAGAAGTTGTTCGAAGCCTTCGGGCATGAGCGACCGCTGCGAAACCCGATATTCACTCAAGACGCTTTTTTCGATGCGGCTAATTTTTCCAGTCGCATCAACCCACTCTATGGTTCGATCGTCCTCTTGAATTTTGAGACCAACAAGCGACTCTCCATCGACCGTGTTGGCTTGAAATACCCAGTACTTCTCTTCCACGGAGCGATTCGGATCAAGAATCGCTGTCATCCAGGCTTCATTGGTCCAGTGGCTTAGTCCCCGTAGGTTCGGGCCGAGCGCCTCTATCGTTTGCTCTCCTTGGGGTCTTGGATCGTGACAGGCGGCGCAATGTTTTGCGTAAGCCGACTGCCCAACGCTTGGATCTGTTTTCGCTGGCCAGCGTTTTAATGCGTTCCGAACGATTTCGGGTCGGTCCGCACCCGGTGGATCGCCGAAAAGCTCTCGCTTGAGATCATCCATTCCCAAGAAGTTAGAATCCCTGAGTTGTTGTAATGTCGATGCATCGATGTCTTCGATCGGAATCTTACCCGATTCGATGCGTTTCAAGAGCTCTTCAAAAGATCCATGATTGTTGGTCGACAAGTTCAATGCAACTCGTCGGCTCTCCGCTGATAGCTTGGACCATCCATCGAGGATCTTGATCTCTGCATCGTTTGCGGATCGCCATAAGCTTCGAGTCAGTTCGGCATCAAGCGGACCTGCTTGTCCAATGTTTAACGCGGAGAAAAATCTTTGATGGTCTTCAGTCCAGCTTCTTCCCATGCGAGAAAATAGTAGATCCATAGATGCAGCAAGGGTGGCGGTGTTCGCTACCTCAGGATGGTTTACATACTGATCCCATTGGGCTCTTGAGGCATTAAGCAATCGATCGATCGCATCGTTGTCTAACCCAGTGCTATCAGCAGTTGAAAACTGCTTAGCAAGTAGATAGTGCCAAGTCGGTCGCGTGGGATTTGAAGGATCGGATGGTTCTTCTGCTGCGATGGATTGCAGTAGCTCGGATTTCAGTTCCGGGCTGCAACGTTGCACCAACGCCTCGATGATTCGTCGAACGTACTTCGCCTCTTGTTCGCTGGATAATGTTTGTCGAAGTACACCATCGATCGAACCGGGAGCAAGAAAGTGAGTCCCTTGTATTAGCCACGAATACTTCGCATGTGCAACAAGCACTTTTGCAATCGTAGGGGAAAATCTTTCACCGGATTGGCTTGCGAGAACCGCATAAGAAAGTGCCATCGCAGGCGAATCCATGAGGGATTTTGAGTCTACTTGGGAAAGGAATCTTTCTCGGAATTCGTCGCTGCTGTTTTGCTCAAGCATCGGTTGGATGTGATGCCATTGGTCCATCAGCAGTTTTTGTGTGGCGGGCAAAAGGTCTTTGGCAGATGTGTTGAGCTTCTCGACGGGGATGCCTTTGATCCGTAGGAGCATATGGCCGATTCGAATTTGTGACCTGACCTCGGTGG
The DNA here is from genome assembly GCA_046051705.1 of Planctomycetota bacterium. Lineage (GTDB taxonomy): Bacteria > Planctomycetota > Planctomycetia > Pirellulales > Pirellulaceae > JBKCUI01. The sequence continues at coordinate 46,470 of JBJONT010000049.1, forward strand.
TTTCAAACAAAAGCTTTTGAAGTTTTTCGAAAGCCTCTGGTTGCAACTTGTTTTCTTGCCAGTGTGCGATGAGCAATTGTTGTGCAAGATCTGCGCGGGCCGAATTTGGACCAATGAGCTCTTGGATTAATGCTTGTTGTGACAGCTTGCTAAAATCGCTGATCGGTAGTGGAGTAAAATCGGTGCGGCGAATTCGGTAGATCCTACCTCGATCCTCTCCCGCACGCAGATTGATTCGGCGTTGCCATTCTTCGGGAATCCACTCGGGGTGTTCGATGACATAGCGGTACATGTCGACAACCCAAAGCGTTCCGTCTGGAGCATTTTCAATTCGAACAGGACGAAACCAAGGATCACTGCTGCGAATGAATTCACTTTTGGCATCCTCGGCAATCCGTCGAGCTGTCCAGGTCAAACCGAGCGGTGAAACTTCATATCTTGTTACCAAGTTATGGACCGGTTCACAGACCAATGCGAATCCTCGCATCCCTTCCCCCTGCCCTGCCCCACGATTGATGATGGTACTACAAGCTGATGTAAAGCGATTGATGGCGTATAAGTCGTTAAAGCGATCAGCTTGTTGACTCAGAGGAAAAACCGGCGGAATGCTCGGTGGGTCGGTCATCAACTGATATCTTTTGGGAGGGAAGTAACCTGATTGCGCCATCCATGAATGCGGAAAGACATAATGGAACATCGGCAAGCTGTTTTCGTTACCAAACCAATTGCCAAGTTCATCGGTGGTGCGAATGAATTGAGTCACCCCCGTTTCAAGTTGTAATTCTCCTCGGTCAGGATCGAGACTCAAATCCGAACCGCTGATGCGCATTGTCGATTCAGGTTTCACGGACGAAGAGTCGGGTGTCGCGTTTGAGGGGACATGGTTAAGCAATCCGCGTCCGGTAAGGGTAATCTGTTCTGCACCGCCACCGGGGCCGAAGTGCAATCGATGATCCATCCCGTAGGTAAAGCCATGGACACGGTGCTGCGGATTACCTTCTGGAAAGCCAGTTAAGAGTTCAACCCTCTCATCGCATTTGCCATCACCATCGATGTCACGCGCGAAGAAAATGTTCGGCGCGCAAGCGACGATGCAACCGTCACGCCAAGCGTATACACCTGCTGGATACTGCAAGCCCTCGAGAAAGGTCGTCGATTGATCCATCACGCCATCGCCGTCGGTGTCGGCGAGTGTCTTGATCGATCCTGATTTACCCCCGAGAGGATAGTCGGACATTTCGACGACCCAGACTTTCCCATCCGCTCCAAATGAGACGCCTACAGGGTCAGAAATTAGTGGTTCACTCGCAACCAATTCGATCGTCCAACCTTCAGGGACTTCGATACTCTCCAACGATTCTTTGGGTGAGCGAGGTTGATCAGCGAGGAGTTTCTGTTTGGTAAGTTGAAGCACTCGATCGACGATTTGATTTTCCGTCCCCGTGTCCCATGGACCTGGTTGACCGTAATACAGCATCGAGCCGTCGACTTCATATCCCCCCTCGAATCGAACACGTTCGCTGGCAACATATGCAAAGACGTCGTCGACATAGGCCGCAACCCAAACGTTTTGAAATTGACTCAATTCCTTTTCGAGTCGGATTTGGTAGTCGACTACGACTTCTCCTCCCATGAATACCCACCCAAGGTCTTGTCCAAAAGTCCAAAGATGCACCGGTGCGGGATAGGTTTCGGGGATGCGATCTTTTCTTGAGAGGACTTCGAGCCACGTGTTAGCAAAGTTGCGTTCGTGCACGGATGGGCTTTGCTGCATCGTTTCCAACTTCGCTCGGCTAGGTCGATCGGAAGAGGCCAAAGCGACGAGGGTAAAAGCTGCGTTCGTAGGAGCAGGTAAAGGTTTAAGCTCCCCAGCGATGACGGCTTGCACAGAATTGGCCATTTCCGCCCCGTGTTGGCGGGAGAGTTCGATGGTTCCTCTCGGATTTGGATTTGCATCTGCACCGCATCCGATGATGGGCAACGCGATGCAATCGGGGTGATTCTGTTCGATAATTCCAGCCGCGATTCCCCCCCAGTCAGCGCTGATCCGATTTGCATCGGGAGAGATTGATGTACTGTGGCAAGCATACTGATACGTCACGGCAATCAAGTTGTCGGCAGCGTCGCTAACTTTGAGAACTTTAACGTTTCGATCGACCGGGCCGTCATCTACGGTTCCGATCCCTACCCATTGGTTTTCTTTTAACATCCGACGGTTGATCGCAAACTCGGCTCGACCCAAACCGTAATGCACTTTGCCAAGCTTTTGATTCTCGAAAGCTTGTAAGATCGCGTCGCCGATACGATCGACCGTCATTTGTGTCGTTCGCAACATGGCTTGCTGTTCCGCTTCGGGAAACGGTACGCCGAAGAGATTCGGGATCAAGCCATCGAGATGAGGTGCGGTGTGAGAGTGAGTTGTACAAAACACAATTCGGGAGCGAGGAATATCGAGCTTGGGCAACACACGCTTCAAAATGTTTTCGGTCATCATCGAAGTGATTCCGATCGCATCGATGGAAACGATGACCAATGCTTCTTTTGTATTCGGTTTTTCCACGGTCGGCGATGTCTGATCGGATGCCGATGTTTCGGTTCCGATTGAACCGCCGGCCGATTGCGCAGTTTTCGGTTGCGCTGTCTTCGAATGCGCAGCGTTCGATTGCAGGGTGGGGGTCAAGATCAAGGCACGCGCGAATAAGCGGTCTTCGATTTCTGTAGCAGGGGTCGTGCGCGATGCGTAGCCGCTTAAGCGTACGGGTTCCTCGGGGGTGATGTCAGTTTTCGCAACACCAACAAACCACTTTGGGGATTCGTCTGCAAAGCTTGCTGAAGAACTCCACACGCAACCGCATAGAAAAAGGATGGGTGCGATAGTACCGACAAGCAATCGTTGCATACGAGATTGCCGGTTAATTGCGGTTAGAATCTTTAAGAAGGACTTCGCGGTCCCTACAACAATGTCACTTGTGGATAACGGCATTGGGCATCCTCAGTTGATTCGTTGCAAAAGGCTTGGGTGGGCGTTCTCGATGTCGAGCAACCGGTTTTCGGTTGGACGGTTTTACCATTGAGAAGGGTGGTGCTACAGGGCCAAGAAGAAGAGCTGTGCCATAGACTTAGAGCGATTAAGAGTCAGGTTTATCGCAAACCTTGTAACCAAAGGAATGTGAAATTCCTTTGGTTCAGTCATTTCAAAAGATGATTTTCCAGAGACCAGTTTCAATAGATCGGCGAGCTGATTATCGCGCGATATCGAAAGCGTAAATCAGTTCTTGATCGCGAATGAAAAGCTTTTGGTCAGCGATTACAGGGTGAGCCCAAATCGCCCCTCGTCCTCGGTCTGTGCCGGTTTGTGCAGGAAGCTTCACAACGCCGAGTTCTTTCCAGCCTTCGCGGGATGGTTGGGCCAGATAGCACACCCCTTCTGAATCGTCATAGCAATAGAGCAACCCGTCAGCCATTGCGATCGAACCAGATCGCGAGTTGCCTGCTTTATGACTCCAGAGGACTTCACCGGACTTCAAGTCTTGGGCCATCCAAGTTCCCCGCAGAGCATTGGTAAACCCATAGATGGTTCCTTCGTGAAGGATGTAGCCACCGTGGTGGTTTTCCATCGATTCTTTGTCGAAGTGATATCGCTCTTTCATCGAAACTTTACCGGCTGCGCTGGAGAGTTCGATCAAGGAGTTGCCAGCTTTGTAGGCCGACGAGTGATAGACTTCGTTCCCAGCGATGATCGGGGTCGGGATCACGGCTGTCTTGTTGCCGGTCGTCGGGTTAGTGAATTGATGTTCGCCATTTTCGGCATTGAAAGCCACTAAGCCAGACTTGGTGGCGGTGATGTAAATCGGTACGTTTCCTACCGTGGTCTTCATGATCGAGACGTATTGAGCTACGTCGCTAAAACCCTTCGAGACATACTTCTCTTCACCGGTCTTCTTATCGAGACCGACGATGAATTTCTCACCGCCGGGGGTGCAGAGCAAGCGATCCCCGTCGATCAAAACCGATTCGCTGTAGCCCCATTGAGGGATTGCGCCACCGAAGTCCTTGACAAGGTTTCGGCTCCACACCTTTTGGCCGTCTTCGGTTTTCAAACAAGTCAATTCACCGAGGTCGCTCAGGAAATAGACATGGTTGTCATCGACGGTCGGGGTGCTTCGTGGGCCTCCACCCCAGCCGGTCAGGTAGTCATCAGGTTTTGTACCGCGATCGAAGCGTTGCGACCAGAGTTCCTTACCCGACTTCGCATCGATACAAATCGCAACGCAATCCTCTCCGCGTTGCCCCATCGTGTAAAGCTTGCCATTGCTGATGGCGCTCGACGAGTAACCCAACCCTGCTTCTTTGTAACTCCAAGCAAGCTTGGGGCCTTGCTCAGGCCATGACTTGAGTAGTTTCTGGGAGCCAGCGATTCCGTCGCGCGCCGGGCCTCGCCACTGACTCCAGTCACCATCTTCGGCGTGAAGTTGTGTTGCTGTTGAAGTGAGCAGCCCCAAAGCAAGACAAACGGCTTTGCGTACCATCGATCGCTTCGAGTTTTGTAGCCAAGATGTCCGAGTTGAACCCATTTTTTCTAATTCCATTTGCAAGGCTGCCATTCGCGAGGATCATCGCGCGAAGTTGACAGGCGAGGTGAAACCATTTCGAAATCCGCTGCCGCAGTACAGACCGTATCGGATCCGGTCATCCGAAGTCCATGCAGCGGAGATTAACTATGAATCGTTAGTATAACCGAAACAGGCAATCTTTCAGCACCCGTGCAAGTCCATGCCATATTGCGATGATGTTCCACGACCGGCACGGTGAAATGCTAGCGTTTTGCTTGGGTTTTCTTTTGGAAAAATAGCCCACAGTTTTGCCGAAATAGCCTTTTGTGGTGCAAGATTCGACTTGACGAATACTAGGCAGATGGGACAAGTTGATAGGGTCGTGGAACTGCTCAGCCATGGAGTTGAACGAGGTTACCAAAGGATTGGGAATCGCGTCATGTAGGGCTTCGACGTTTTCGAAATTGCCATCACTCGTTCGGGCACGGAGGCCTTCACCAGTGGACTTCTCAGCAACACACTCGGTATCGCTTAAAGAACTTTTCCCTTCAGCGCAGTTCATCGGAGCCGATGATATTCGATGCTCGGCTTGTGATCAGTTTCCCGAGTCTCATTCGAGCGACTGGGTGTTTGCAACAGGACTATCCCCATGGTCGGCTCCTGAGCGGGATGTGCTCTTGGCTCAATCGCACGGTGCCTTGGGAATCCTTACCGAGCAGTATCTCCCAACCTCTCTCCCGCAGTGCATCGTTGACAATGTCGGTGATGCTTTCGCTCAACTGGCGATGAAGTTAGCCGGAAATCCATGTGATAAAATTTTGACGATCGGTGTTGTCGGTACGCACGGGAAAACAACTGCGGGACTGATGATCGCTTCGATGCTCAAGCGTATCGGTAAGACGGTCGCTTACCACACGTCTCTCGGCGGTTCTACCGGGAATCAAACAGGACTAACTGCCGAAGCAAACGCAGATGCAATGGTCTTGGCCGCTTGGCTTAAACAAAGTGTCAGCGAGCAAGCACCTGCGGCTGTTTTGGAAATCACCGACGAGATGCTCAAGTCGCATGCGACTTCCGGTATCGAGTTCGATGTCTTGGTCTTCACAAGCCTTCGGCGAACACAACGCGCTGATTGTATGCAAGCCCGTGGTATCGAGAACGCGATGAGCCGCCTTGTGGATCAACTCAAGGAGCATGGTGTCGTCATCATCAATGCGGATGATGCAAGGCTTAATCGATGGGCTGCACGTTGTTACCCCGAAGCGATTTCTTATGGGATCGATGCCCAGGCAGACGTACAAGGCAAGCGAATGCGTGCGATGCGAGGAGAGCAATCGCTGATGGTCTCGGCCGGAAACTGCGTTGCACCAATGACCAGCACCATTCTAGGTGATCACAATGCTCGACATATGCTCAGTGCTGTATCTGTCGGTTATTCGCTGGGACTTGAACTCTACGAGACAGTCTGTGGCGTCGAGCGATTGCATCGTATCCCCGGACGACTTCAACGCTTACCAAGCGACCATGATACGGCTATCTACGTCGATCATGCCGACCAAGCAGATCGGCTAGCCGTCGCGCTTCATGCCCTTTGCAAAGATGGCACGCCGGTGACCTGTGTGGCGGAAATTCCAGATGCTGCGACTCCCGAACAGCTTGCAGCTTTCGGACGTGTGCTTGAGAAATCCGCTTCATTCGTGATCCTTACACAATCGCGCCGCAGTGTTCGCTTCGGACAAACAGCCTTATGGCAAGTTCTCGATGGTTGCGATCGCCCAAGCGCTATTCAAATCGTTCCGAACCGCCGCGCTGCAATCGACTTGGCTATCCGCTCGGCACAGCCCGGAGAAGCGATCTTGTTGGCTGGCTGGGGAGCTGATCGATGGACCACGGAAAAGGTTCCTCAACCTCAAAGCGACATCGAAGTTGCAACAGAACTAGTCCAAGAATTCTCTAGGGACAAAGCCCCTCCCATGGTCGAGCTACCCGTTCCAGCACTGAAGATTTTCCGTGGCATGGCCGGCTAGTAGCATTCCCAGCCAACAACCAGCTAAAGCGGCCAGCTAAAGTAACCAACTAATAGAGGAGTGAACCCCTCCCCTCTCCTCCTCTGTTGATCAAGCTGATAGTGGCCATAAGGCTTGCTAGCCTGGCCTATTGTGCTCGTGCTCGTGCTCGTGCTCGTGCTCGTACAATCGGACCAGTTTGGTTTCATTCAGAGATAGCTCGTGTGCTGACGGAACGTAACACCACTGCTGGCTACATTCGATTACGAGCACGAGCACCGTTTCTCTGAGCACGAGCACCTTGCTGCAAAACTGATACAAATCAATCCCAGCCACTAAAATTCCCGAAGAACCCACACAGATCCCGTTGCACTGAGTGCCTATTGAGTAGAAATAGCGGCCAATATGACTGCGATTCGCGCCCAGTATCGTGCTCGTGCTCGTGCTCGTGCTCGTGCTCGTGCTCGTGCTCCTGCTCGTGCTCGTGCTCGTACTCGTACTCGTACTCGTATACAACACAGCCTCGTTGCATGGACCTACAGTTCATGCATGAGACCAAGCTGCGAGCATCCCCTGCAACTCTTGATTACGAGTTCGGTTCTGCTTAGCACTAGCACCGTTTTTCCCAGCACAAACAAGTCGTTGGAAACTCGATATAAATCGTTACTGATGGCTAAACTGTCGGAATAACCGCTTTTCAGGATGGATTGCGCCGTCGCGTTGGCGCTTCTTTACCCTCGGTACGAGCCGAAGGTGCAGTGTCTTCCCATTTCTTGACCATCGCTGTGCCATCCTCCCGAACGCTCTGTAATTGCGCGATGCGACGTCGGGCACCGTCGAGTTGTCCATGGCAAATCTGTATGGCTTCAACTGCCTTGGCGTATTCGGCAAGCATATCTTCCAAAGGGAGTGAGCCGCTTTCTAGCTTTCTTACAATCTGCTCAAGGAGCGTCATGGCTTGCTCGAAAGTCATGCTCGGGGTCTCTTCAGTGGATTTCGATTTGGCCATGAACCATTCGCTCCGGCGGATAATGTTAGGGGGTTGGAAATGAGAGCTGAAACGACAGACTATGGAAGGGTATAAAAGACGGCGGGAGGTAAAGCGAACTTAGCCGGTAAAGGTAAATTGTTCGCTTTCGAATCTGGGGTCCGATTCTGTTGCCAACTTCCCCCTAACGTTTGAATTTGATTCTCTGTGAAGACCAACGGGCTCTGTTGGGATTCTTTGCCAACTGGAATCTGGGACTTGTTCGATACATCCAATGCAACCACCAAGACGTTCGCATCGTCATTGCCAAACGTATATGCGGATTGAATTTCCAAGTGATTGGTTTTACCTTGTTGGTTCGATTGCTTGAGTTCATTTCCGTTCAACCAAGCTTTTCGAATTCGCGGATGATAAAGCGATACGGGTGCGTTGAAGGCCGACGGAGGAATTCTCAAGGAACATCGCAACCAAAGTTCATCGGTTGAGGCTAGCTTGTTGTTGGAGGCATTCTCCCCAAACCAATCACCGGCAATAGACTTCCATTCAACAATCGCCCAATTCTTATCTTCGGGTAATTTTGCGAAGATCTCATGGGGTAATAAGTCCATTTTGTCCCGTTTGTCTTCGGTGAAGACAACAGGTTTTCCATCGAGAATCTGATCGCTTGCGATCGTCGGACAGACTGTTTGCTCGATGTAGGAAATCATCAAGTCGTTTCCTGAGTAATGGTCGACGTAAGGCCAACGCTTGGGGTTGTACATGCAGTCGGTCAGATCGCGTACGAGCACTACATCCATGCCGTTGTTTTTCAATTGCCGCAATCCGAAGGGACGTCCGAGTACGCACATGTTGGTGTGAACACCGATCATGATGACGTGCTGAATTCGATGGTGTTTCAAAATGGCCCAGACTTCATCCCCACGGTCGCTGATGTAGTCTTTCGATGCATCGATACTTAACGCTGGATTCTGAGATTTCCAGGGTAGATTAGGATTTCGGCCGAGGGCTGTAAGCTTATCAGCCCATACTTTGTGCTCCTCTGGCTGGTCATCCTCACCACCATCGGATTGATCCAAAGGATAGTTACTCGATAGTTCCTTCTCCAAGCGACAATTCCAAGAAGCGATCTGGTCGGGAAGATTCTCTAAGGGAATCGAAGCGACACGCTCTCTGGCGGGGTGGTTGGCGTAGTAGGGCATACAGTCGCTCGGCGAGTGGATGATCAGCGACCCGGCTTGCCGCGTTTTCTGCAAGATAGCTTCCATACGTGGAAGCATCTGATCGAGTCGCGTCACTGCGTTTTTGCAGTGATGGTAATCCCAAACGTCACATACGATCACTGCGGTCCGTTGAGGTTCCCAAGTTACTTCGCTGTAGGTTCTCTGAAGCGTTGAAGACTGTTGAGCTTGGGGGACCGTCGTTCGCTTTTTCAATGAGTACACATCTGCAAGTGCCGGGTTGTTAGCGGTTGCTGGCTCCGTGGTATTCATGTTGAACTCCTCTGCCGAAGTTCCGAGCAACGTCGAGGTTGCAAGGGTAAAAACGGCAACTGTCCCGATCGATTCTCTCGCGAGTCGACGCCATAGAGCAATGCTCCAAACGTTGGTGTTTCGAGTATTTGCAACTCGGGAATTGCAATGGTCAGCACGAAATAACCGAGAGAATGACATGAGTAGCTCGCCTGATCAAAAAGGGTACCGATGAAGAGAACGTGCGGAATGAGCATCCTTGCGGAGCGAAACCGATTATTCTCCTCCTGTTTATCGCGCAAAGCAATGGAGGGGACGGCCCTTGCCTTCCATTCGCTCTCGGAGTATCCTCACGCAAGTCTATCACATGCGGGTGTAACTCAGTGGCTAGAGTGCTAGCTTCCCAAGCTGGAAGTCGTGGGTTCGAATCCCATCACCCGCTCTGAACGGCGTCTGCTCTTCTGGGCATCTATGCCAAAGCGGATCTATGCTGGATATCTGCTGGGGCCTGGTGGTTTATTTCCAAGGCCAGTCGTCGCCGAGAGCATTCTTTTGCTCAGCATGCAATTGGGCGATGCCTTGCTTCGCAAGTGCGAGTAACGAGTCGAGTTCGCTCTCATCAAACGTCGCTTCCTCGCCCGTGCCTTGAATCTCGACGAACTTGTTCTTGCCCGTCATGACCACGTTCATATCGACATCGGCCCTCACGTCGCGCAAGTAATCCAGGTCCAAGCTAGGTTTTCCGTCGACGATCCCGACGCTGATTGCTGCGACACTATCGCGAAGCGGATAGATATTCGCGGGAGCACCTCGGAAAACGGTGTTTACCGCATCGATCAGGGCGATCATGCCTCCGGTGATCGCGGCCGTTCGCGTACCGCCATCGGCTTGGAGAACATCGCAGTCGATGGTCAGGGAGCGTTCACCGAGTTTTTCAAGGTCAGCGATCGCGCGAAATGAGCGACCGATCAATCGTTGAATTTCGGTGGTACGTCCGTCGACCTTACCGCTTCGTTCGCGAGATTTTCTTTGTGGGGTACTACCCGGTAGCATGTTGTATTCAGCGGTGATCCAACCCTTTCCGCGACCGCTCATCCAGTCAGGAACTTTTTCTTCTAAGCTCACTGTGCATAAAACCACCGTTTCCCCGCAACGATACAGAACGCTACCAGGAGTGTTCTTTGTAAATCCTCGGATGACCGTCACTGGTCGTATCGATTGACTCATTATTTACTTACCTTTCCTTGAATAACCATCTGCAAGTCTTTTTCATCAAGCGACCGATCGAACAGCATGAGTTCGTCGAGGTCGCCGATATATTCGATCCCGATCATGATGGCGGTCTTGTCGAGTTCCCAACTGAACTTCATGGGATCGACGATGGTCCCTTGGAGTTTGCCATCGAGATACAAAGCTGCTTTCGAAGGGCGATCGTTTGTGGCATTGATGTTTTCAAAACTAAAGGCGACATGTTTCCAAGCTTCGCGCGAGAAGCTAGGGTTTTTGACTGTAACCATTGGTCGTTTCTCAACGGGCCATTTTTCCCAAGGAACGTTCTGAGGGTTCCAGTCGGTTAAGTTCGAGAATACTCCCAACCGAAAATCTCGAGGAATGTCTTTATCGAAGTCGACGAACAGAGCGGCGTCGTTCCAAGCTTTTTGCGTGATCTGGATCGGATCGCAATATCCAGGCTTAAGATCTTTGTCGGCATCGAGACGCATCCAAAAGCATACGGTGCCAGCCCATGGCCCTTTGCCGTAAGGTAGGACTTCTCCACGATAGCAGAGGACTTTGGGATTCTTGTCCGTAAATCGAATGCAATCCCCAAAGACTCCTGCCCCTTTGGCAATCGAGACATCATCGCGTTGAATGCCGACGGTCCATTCTTTCCTCGCAAGCGATTCCGTCGTGTAGAGACGACCGTCAGAGCGACTTGTGCGAGCATCGCCGTTGGTATCGAAGGGAGCGTGAAAGAACAACGAATCGCGAAGTGCCTTTACATTGCCTTCTGTCGTATCAGCGGACTGAGCGTAGCAGCTCTGGGTGAACAGCAGGGGGATCGACGCGATGATCGACGAGATGATCGCAAAGGCGTGCCATGATCGAGAGCTGTTAATTTTTCGGTACATGCTTGAGGGAACCCTACAAAGGACAAAGGCTGGAGACTGTTTGCATTCGGGCATAGCGAACCGCTTGCTACTATACTCGAAGCCTTGCGATTTATCAGCTACACTTGTGCCGTGCGTGACCAACACGTGACTTAAAATCCTAAGCAAAATTGAAAACTACGACGGCGAACACGATGACGGACTTACCACCAAACAAAGACGAGTCGATTGTGCGGTATGGGGTTACCAAACGTTGGTCTGATCTCGTAGCCTACCGGGGGGTAGCGTACTTTGTCGAAGTACCCGATGACCCGACAGCTTCCGCACAGACGCAGTTTCATCAAGTTCTCTCTCAAGTCGACGAGAGGTTGAAATTAGTAGGTAGCGATCGCGCGAAGTTGCTTTCCGCAATGATTTATCTTCCGGATCCGAGTGACTTGCCGTTGTTCAATTCGATTTGGGATGATTGGGTCCCTCAAGGCCACGCACCGAGCCGGGCTTGTGTCCACACGCCGCTGGCTGCCACTGGTTACCGTGTAGAGTTAGTGCTGACGGCCGCTTGCGCTGATCCACTTCCATAACGCAAATTCGCGAAATCGCCGTCGGTTCAAAGTTGCCTTGGTCAGCTCAAAGCTGCGCTTGCAATTTCAAGGCTGCGTGGGCCTGCTCAAAGTTTAATTGGCCTGTTCAAAGTTTAATTGTGCTGGGCGGCGCTTGATGGCTGCTGTCAGATTCTTGGGAGAAGCTAAGCCTTGCTGCATCGAGGAGCCGGAGGGCTTCGATTTCTCGGTCTCCGGCTGTTTTTAGAATGATCGTTCGATGCTTTTCAAACTCTTCATCAAGTATGTTTTGGGCGATCAAGTGTTTGCGGCTCCAAAGAACGGAAAGTTCGAGCAAACTATGAGCAGCTCTATTCCAGCCCCAGAACTCTCGGCCCGCGAAGTCTTGTTCGACGGTGCACTGAGCGATGGCTCTTGGATCGCTAACATCCCAATGGTTGACATGTAGTGCAACCGCACGGCACGCATTCTCCAGAACCCATCCGTAAGGACAGTAATATTGTGCTGGTGGTGGTTGGTTCGGTGCGTTGCATAACCCGAGCACAGCTTGGACTACTAGTAGACCATCATCGACGATATGGAAGATGCCTCGGTTCGTCCGATGGAGGTTCGCAAAGGTCTTTGAGGTTTGGAACGGCTTGAGAACCCAAGTCGATTGAGCTTGATCGACATGTGGACCGATAGGAGCAATATGCATGCGCCCATCGTCGGTTTCGGTCGTTAGAATTCCCTCGATGATCATCTTTGGTGGCCCGCAGGGAGAGAGAAATCAGTCGCCACGAAGCAGTCGTTCACCGAGAAAGCTATCGAGTTCGGGAATAGCAAGAATTTTGTCGCGAGTCTTGGCAACGTCGTATTCGATGCGACGAAATGTTAGGTGTGGATGATCGTAAATGACATAGCACGATCGCCAATCCTCATCGCGTGGTTGCCCTACACTTCCGACATTGATCATGGCTTTTGCGTCGGTCAGTTCGTATTGGAAATTAACATCTGGAGGTGCGAGGAATTGATGATCTGCGGTGAAGATGCCAGGCGTGTGCGTGTGACCTTGGAATGAATAACGCTGGATCAACGAGAAGAGTCGTTCCATTTTGCGAGGGCTGTAAGCATCGTCCGGGAACACATATTCGTTGATGGGGTTCGAAACGGATCCGTGAACGTAGATGACACCGTCTTCGGTGTAGACCCTGGGGAGTTTCGCGAGGAAACTCAATCGATCTTTTGCATCTCCTGGCTTAATGCTCTGTTCGACTTGCTGTCGTGTCCAGAAGATGGCTTGTTCAGCCACAGCGCTGAAACCTTCGGGATCTATCAACGCGCCATAATCATGGTTGCCGATGACACACATTTGCATGGTCATCACAACGTCAAGGCATTCGCGTGGGTTTGGGCCGTACCCGATGATATCACCGAGACAAAAGATGCGTTCGCAACCTTGAGACTTAATGTCGGCCAAAACTGCGGTGAGGGCTTCAAGGTTCCCGTGGATATCGCTAACGATTGCCGTTCGCAAAGTAGTTATTCCCCTCTACCGCCACTGGCTAGGTATCTGTTGGAGGTGTCACCGACCGGATCGTAGTCGATCACCTAGTTGGTTATCTATTTCCGCGATTGCGTATATCTTGGCAACCGTAGTTTCGATGTCATATTCCACACGTCGAAAGAAAATTTTCTTCGCGTCGTAGTCGACGATAGTGTAGCAAGCCCTTGGGTCTTCGTCCCGGGGCTGTCCGACACTTCCCACGTTGATCATCAGTTTTTCGCGGCCCAAGGAAAAAGTGTAATCGCAGTCTTCGGGGGTGATGAATTCACAATCTGGCGTGAATACCGCTGGGATATGGGTGTGGCCTTGGAAGCAGTACTGGGGGACCTTTGCGAACAATCGGTCCATTTTGTGGCGGTCGTAAACCGTTTCGTGAAACACGTATTCGTTCGTTGGGTCGCAAGGGGAACCGTGAACGAATAAAAATTTATCGGCTTGATAGGACTTCGGGAGCTCGTTGATGTAGTCCCATCGATTGTTCACCGCGCGGGATGGGCCGCGATTGAGTTCCTTGCGAGTCCACTGTATCGCTTGGAAGGCAATCGGATTAAATCCACTTGGATCGACCACCGCAGCTTGGTCGTGATTTCCAAGGATCGTCAGCTTGGATTTTTTCATCACGAGTTCGAGGCACTCGATCGGATTCGGACCGTAGCCGACCACGTCACCCAAACACATGATCTCATCGACCTGTTGTTTGGCAACGTCAGCCAATACGGCTTGTAGTGCTTCTAGATTTCCATGGATGTCGCTCAACAATGCTTGTCTCATCGCACGCGACTCCTGCATTGTCCAGTTCCGCCATTCAATGGATTACCGACGCAGGGCGTGCGTAGAGAGGAGTTGCCTACCTTGGATTTGAAAGGCAGAGGTGGAATGAAGCGAGAGAACATCAGATCCAAGGGCCTAGGTACTATCGGGGTGATCAAGGGACTTTCAGCAATTCGAGGGCAAGCCATAAACGGCAATTTGCCCTCAAACCGCAACCCTAGTGTACTACGGGAACCCTGTTTTGGGCAGGGCCATCTGTGAAGCGGGAGTACAACCCCGGAGGACTCGCGATGGGAATATCGCGAGGGTTTTTACCCCCCTAGAAGCAGTTTGAGGATGCCGCACTGCTTGTTTGGATCGCTTAGCGATCGGGTTTGTCCGGTGCTCGATTCTCTTTACGATAATCCCAAGGTGCTTGAGGATTGTCGGTTCCCCAAAGGCCAAGTTTCTCTTTTTTTGCTTCGATTTCCAAGTCCGCAAGTTTTTTCGACTGATTGTAACGCTTGAAATGCCAAGCATTTCCGGTCCGTATCATCTCGGAGTTGATGTGCTTGTCCTCCACGTAAACCTGCGCAAGTAAACGTTCGAAGTTGTCCTTCTTTTGCCAAGTCACTTTGACTTTCGAAGTTCCGAGCATTTTTTGAAGGGCTTCGGCGGACTCTTTGCCAAAGGTTTGTTTGAGCTCAGGGGCGTCCGTCCCTTCGATCTGTATTTCGTATTCCATTCCATCCGTCGTGCGGACTTTGATGGAATCTCCATCGATTACTTTAGTGACATCTCCCTCAATCGCTTCCTCTTTTACCGGTGGTTCGGCTTGCGGTTCAGTTGCCCGATCGCCCTGCTTTTCTTTCGCTACGGGCTCTTGGCCAAAGGCGTTTTGACCGATGCTCGGTTGAAGAATCGCCCAGGTGTTCCGCGCCGATTCGCCCATCGAGTTAGGGAGCAATAAACTTTGTGTTTCGATGAAGAGATTGGTCAACGTGTAGAGGATCAGCAATCGAGTGACCAGAGACCACTTCAAGGGAGTCTGTCGTGCCTGCATGACGGAAGGTTCCTAGCGGGGAAAGTTGGTTGTGGGGATGTAGTTCGTGCTGAAAAAGTTGTCGGAGTATGCAATACTATGACTGCAATACTATACTGCAATACGGTACTGGCGAATTGAACCGTTGGGGGAATTATATCCCCAGGTGATTCGGCGGTCGGAAGCAGTACGGATGTGCAAAGCCAAAATGCAGAAATAGGCTTCCCAAGGAAAGGAACCAGAACAAGCAGTGTCTAGCGAGTTAAATCCGGGGGATTCCAAATCAAAGGTGACGTTGCCCGAGCCTGATGCTGCGGCTTTGGCCTCTCGTCGGCTTATGACTCGCGATGCTTCCGATGGTTTTAGTTATCACGCTCCACAAGGCTGGAGGGATGTGAGAGCTTGGCTGATCAGTTGCGTGCTGCACACCGGCACCTTGTTGCTGCTAGCGGTCTTTTTTCAGCCTCGTTTGAAGGGGACTGGCGATCTGTTGGATCGGCCGGTCGGAATCGCTGTCTTCCATCAAACCTCCTCCGGTAGCGTATATGAACTGAGCGCCTCTGAAGCATCCGGTGGGGAGGATTCTGCGGATGCGCCGAATGCCGAAGCGTCGGCAAGTCCTCGCTCTACGGATGCACCGGTCGATGTATCTGAATTGACCAAAGATCTTTTGGACTATCAAACGAAAACGGTAGGAACGCCATCGACGGATGGGGCTGTGCAAAGCTTGGCCAATGGAGTGAGCAGTGGGCTTTCGAAAACAGGTACTGCCACAGGCGGTTCAAATTCATCTGGACTTGGAGCCGGCGGCAGCGGCAAAACAACGGCAAGCTTCATGGGACTTCGAGGAACGGGGGCAAATTTTGTCTATGTACTGGACCGTTCGGCTTCGATGGACGAATTCGGTGGAGCTCCCATGCAGTTCGCTAAGAGCGAACTGATGAAAAGCATCGCTTCTTTGTCCGAACGCAATCAGTTCCAAGTTGTTTTCTACAACGATTCTCCTGGGTCACTAAGCCCCGCAACCACTGGCGGAAAATTGCTTGCGGCGAACGACACGAACAAAGAAAAAGCCTCTCGGTTTGTCAGAGCGATTCGGCCGCTCGGGGGTACGGAACATATTCCCGGACTGAAGATGGGATTATCCTTTGGCCCGGACGTGTTGTTCTTTCTAACCGATGCTGCGGAACCAGCGATGACTGAATCCCAATTGATTGAAATACAGACTCGCGCAGAGCGAGCGATGACCACCATACACACCGTTCAGTTCAATCGCGGGCCTGCTCCAAACGACGGTGGCTGGATCCGTGAGCTTGCCGAACGAAACCGCGGTACTTACCGCTATGTCGATATCACTGATTTGGAACGATAGAACTTATGACCAACGTCATCGAACTGCATCACCCACTTGCAAAACATCATCTAGCAATCCTGCGTTCCTCGCAGACAACCCCTGCGTTGTTTCGTAATCAAGTTCGATTGCTGTCGATGCTACTGGCGGTTCGTGCCACCGAGGAGTTAACCCTCAGCACAATCGAAGTGCAAACACCTTTGGCAATCACACGCGGTGGACGATTGGCACAAAGAATCGCTATCGTTCCAATTCTGCGAGCCGGACTCGGGCTCGTCGAGCCTGTTCTCGAACTGCTTCCTAATGCCGAAGTCTGGCACTTGGGAATGTACCGCGATGAAGCGACCGCTCAGCCGGTGGAATACTACAGCAAACTACCTGCTACAGACCCCGCACATGTCGGATTTGTACTCGATCCGATGCTCGCAACAGGTGGCTCAATCCGAGCCGCCGTCTCAGCGCTGAAGAAATGGGGCGTTCGCGATGTGCGGATCCTAAGCGTGATCGCTGCCCCTGAAGGAATCGAAGCCATCACGTCTGAGCATCCCGATGTAACGATCTATGTCGGTGCAATCGACCAAGAACTTAACGAACACAAGTTCATCGTGCCTGGACTCGGAGATGCGGGCGATCGTATCTTCAATACGTCCCGTTAACTTTGCTGTGCTACCGCGACACCGTTTTAACGGGCTGCCGTGTTACCGCGCTGCCGTATTTAAGGGGCGCCGTGTTAGTTTCCTGACTTAAGCTCCCTGCCTAGTTGGTATGGTGCCAAGTGCGTTCACTCAGAAGGACAATCGAATACTCATGCGAGATCCAAAACAACTTCGCTCTCACCGTTGGTTTGGACCCGATGATCTGCGTAGCTTCGGTCACCGCTCGCGGCTTAAAGGGATGGGGATCGATGACGCAGACTTCCAGAATCGGCCAGTCATCGGAATTCTCAACACTTGGAGCGATCTGAATACTTGCCATTCACATTTCAAAGAGAGGGTCGAGGAAGTTAAGCGCGGGGTCTATCAGGCTGGTGGGTTCCCGGTGGAAATACCGGTGATGAGCTTAAGCGAAATGCTCATGAAACCAACCACCATGCTCTATCGCAACCTGTTGGCTATGGAGACCGAAGAAGTCTTGAGATGCCATCCGGTCGACGCTGCTGTGCTCATGGGGGGATGCGATAAGACGGTTCCGGCGTTGTTGATGGGAGCTATCAGTGCTGATATTCCAAGTCTGTTTCTGCCGGCAGGTCCAATGCTCAAATCCTACTGGCGAGATGTCACGCTCGGCAGTGGTACCGACGCGTGGAAGTACTGGGCAGAGCGGTGCGCTGGGAATTTGTGCGATTCGCAATGGAAGGAAATCGAAACGTGCATCGCTCGCTCGGCGGGAACTTGCATGACGATGGGAACCGCCTCGACCATGGCTTGTATCGCTGAAGCTCTTGGATTCACTTTGCCGAAAGCTAGTTCCATACCCGCTGTGGTTGCCGAACATAGCCGATTAGCCGTCGCCTCCGGACGCATGGCTGTCGAACTGGCTTGGAACCAAACACGCCCTTCGAAGATCCTCTCGCAAGGATCATTTATAAACGCGATCGTTACGCAGTTAGCGATCGCAGGGTCAACCAATGCGATTGTGCATGTGATCGCGATGGCCCGACGTGCCGGATTTCCCGTCACCCTCGATGATTACGATCAATGGTCTCGCCGCGTACCTGTTCTTGCAAATCTTCGTCCAAGCGGCAAATACTTGATGGAAGATTTTCACCTAGCGGGAGGACTTCCAGCTCTCTGGGCCGAACTTCAAGATCTGCTTGATGTTTCGACCAAGCAGATCGACGGCAAGACAATAAACGATTCGATCCAAGAAGCCATCACGGTCGATCGCGATGTCATTCGACCTCGAAATCAACCACTTTATGAACACGGTGGTACTTGTGTCTTGCGAGGAAACCTTGCCCCGGAAGGTTGCGTGATCAAGTCCTCGGCAAGCGCACAAAATCTCCTTGTGCACCGTGGACCAGCCGTTGTATTCGAGAACTACGCGGATTTAAAACGGCGAATCAACGATCCCGAGTTGGCCGTAACCGCAGATTCGGTCCTTGTGCTTAAAAACGGTGGGCCGTTGGGAGCACCAGGCTTTCCTGAATGGGGAATGTTACCCATTCCGGAGAAGCTCTTGAAGCAAGGGGTTCGCGATATGGTTCGGATCTCCGATGCACGCATGAGTGGTACAAGCTACGGGACATGTGTTCTGCACATCTCTCCCGAATCAGGGGCCGGCGGCCCATTGGCTTGGGTCCAATCTGGAGATACTATCGAACTCGATGTCCCCGGGCGTCGTATCCATCTTGACGTTTCTGAGGAAGAGCTTCAAAGACGCAAAGCTGCTTGGCAAGCCCCCGCGCCGCATGCGACGCGAGGATATTTGAAGTTGTATGCCGAGCACGTGACCCAAGCTCACTTGGGATGCGATTTTGATTTTCTTGAAGGAAGCGATCCGGGGCGAGAACCCGATATCTTCTAGGTTTTGTAATTTTCCAGGTTTTCCATCGTTTCCTGCCGGCATTTGGCCAGCCAATTAAATCCGTAGCTATCGTTATTTACTGCGGGATCCTGCAAGGGTTAGCGGTATCCGGCGGGTATTTGAAGTGTTTGTGTGATTTTTCTCTCAAATTTCAGGGGAGAGAGCTTGGCGTGCGACTACTGAGGCGTTGGCTCTGCCGCACGGCAAAACCAGCATTTGTAAGCAGTATTTGGGAAAGTGTTAGCTTCGGGCACCTTGGAAATGAATCAGGCGAAGATCGATTGGGGGACGACACTCGAATTGCATCGAGGTTGGCTCTCTACTGTCATCCGATCTCGTCTGGCGGACCGGGATGCGGCAGCAGATGTGATGCAGGAAGTGGCTTTGGCCGCTGTGCGTCAAGCGAATCCACCGAGCGATCCTGAAAAGATCGCACCGTGGCTTTATCGCATCGCACTTCGCAAAGTCATCAATCATCACCGAGCTCAAGGGCGAGGAAAGCAGTTGGTGCGGGGGGTTATCGAGAAGGGCGAAGTCCGCTCGAACGATCGCGAACCAGCACCGGGTGCTTGGCTGCTCGGCCAAGAGGATCAAGCGTCCCTTGCGAGTGGATTAGCGAAGCTTTCTGCTCAAGACCGTCAGATATTGCTGTTGAAGTACACCGAAGGTTGGGGCTATGAAGCTCTAGCGAGGCATTTAGGTATCACGGTGAAAACGGTTGAATACCGATTGCTCAAAGCGCGACGGGCACTCCGAGCTCAGCTTTCTGCGATTGAATGATCGGTTCATCATGCGGCGGTGCCGCAAAAAGGTTTTGAAATGTCTCCACTCCAGCGACAACGATTAATCGATGGCGAACTATCGCATATCGAGCGCTCTGACCTGTTGGCTTCGCTCGGAAATGACCCAGGGCAATGGAAATCCCTTGCATTAGCCGCCCTCGAAGAGCTTGTATGGGTTCAGCAGTTGCCAAAAACCACATCGCTCATCTCGGACCTTAGTGCCAACTCTGCCCTTGATTCCCGCTCTGTCTCGGATTCCAACTTGGTGGACCAAAGTGTCAGACTTGGCGAAAACGCCGAGAGCACTTTGCGGCCCGCGAGCGACGAAGCACCCTTGAAGGTGCGATGGTCTCATATCATGGCCTTTGCTACCGCCGCTTCTGTTCTTTTCGCCGTCGGTTGGTTCGCAGGTAGGCAACCAATGTCGTGGAATGGCGCCCAGGATTTGGGCGGAACCTTTTATTCGTCCAGGAGGCCGCCGGTAAACCTAGATGCGAATTCGCAATTTGGTTCAAGTGCCAGTTCCCCTTCGCAAAATGAATTGGCTTCAAGCACCGGGCTTGTCGAACAGAGTCAAAGTCCCATGCGGATGCGCATGGTCGGGGCAAATCAAATACCACGCGAAATTCCTTTGCTCGACGCTAAAGATGTCGATCCGAATTTGGTGCTTGCAAACGAAGCGATCGAATTCGCAAAATTGAATCAGCAGTTAAAAAGAAAGGGGTATCAGCTCGATGTCCAACCGCAATACTATTCCGGCAACCTTGATGACGGTCGCAAAGTGATCGTCCCTGTCCATAACGTCTCGCTCAAACCATACGGGCTCTAATTGCCTTGTATTTGTCTTAATCCAATGTTTCGGTCGATCAGATCGATACTGTAAATTTACAACGCACAATCAGCTTTCAGTTTGTTTTAGCATGTTCACAAGAGGATCATTCAGAATGAAAAAGAATTTCATGGTTCGAAACGCATTGCTCTCTACCCTTGCCTTCGCTTCTGCGTCACTCGCCAGCGAGCAGCTTCGGGCCGAAGACCCACCGCAGTCGACGAAGACTCAAGTCGTTGTCGTCTCATCCGACGATCACTCTACCGAAAACATGATGAAGAAGCTTCGCGAACAGCTCAAGGATCTACCTGAAGAGCAACGCGACAAGATTCTCGCTCAAGTTGAAAAGAGCCTTGAGCAAGCCATGAAAGGTCATGGAGCTCATGGAGGTGAGAAGCATGGTAAGGGCGAACAGACGACTGTAACCAAGACTCAAACGGTTGTCGTTAACGCTGAAGCACTTGGAAAAACGGGTAAAGATGGACAGCCCAAAGTGGTCAAGGGCCAACGGGTTATGGTTGTTCCCAAATCTTCAGATGCCAAGGATGGAAAATCCGACGGTAAAGAAGGCACCGTGACGATTACGCTTGTCGATGGAGGCAAGGGTGGCGATGGCAAAAAGATCCAGGGT
The DNA here is from genome assembly GCA_046051705.1 of Planctomycetota bacterium. Lineage (GTDB taxonomy): Bacteria > Planctomycetota > Planctomycetia > Pirellulales > Pirellulaceae > JBKCUI01. Next base: position 67,611 of record JBJONT010000049.1, read on the forward strand.
TTTAAGATTCTTGAAGGTGGCAAGATCGAGGGAATGAAGCCACTCGTCGTGCAAGGCCAATCGCTTGAGGGAGGACGGTATCAGTTCCAAATCGCCGAGGATGCTGAGGATATCGAGGAACTCAAGAAGCGAATTCCAAAGATGCTTCAAGAGAAATTGCTCGACGGTCAAGTACGCGAAGTGCTATTAGCACAACAAGGACCATCGTACCGAATCGGACTTGCAATCGAACAGTCAACGAATGAAGAAGGAGACGAGAAGTCCAATCGTGGCTTGGTCGTCGAGCGAGTCATGGAGGATTCCCCAGCCGGTCAGGCCGGCATCCTCGAAGGGGACGTGATCGAGTCGATCAACGGAGAGAAGGTTACTGCTTTCACAAGTTTGCAAGAAGCCGTGCAAGCGGCAGGTAAGGCTGACGAAGCGATCAAGTTGGTTATAGATCGCGACGGTAAGGAGATCACGGTGAAGGTCAAGCCGACCAAATTGGAAGGTACGGAGGGTGGTCTGAATTTCTTGATGGCTCCTCAAGCGGGAAGTATCGTTTCCGGGGATGACATCGCCAGTATGAAGTCAGGTGTATTCACGTTCGGTGTACCGTTGCCAAACATGAATCCAGAAGCAGGAGCCGCAGGTATTGCTGCGATGCTGCCAGGAGTCGCTGTTAACGGAGAACTCAAGAGCGAAATCGAAGCGTTGCGCAACGAAGTCTCCGAGCTCAAGGGGATGATTAAGAAGCTCCTGAAGAAGGTCGCTGAAGAGCACGATGAAGATGAAGATGACGATTCCGACGAAAAAGGTGATAAGTAACTTGGATTGGAGGCATTAGGCATTAGGCGGCAGGCATTAGACATTAGCCCAAAATCGTTAATTCAAAAGGGACGCTGTTTCAAAGAAATGCGGTTTTGGGCTGCACAGCGCGCAGCGAAATGCTGAATAGAAGCGGTGCGGCGCAAGCCGCCCGGTGGGTCAACTCCAGCGGTGCGGCGACACAACTCAAGCGGTGCGGCGACACAACTCAAGCGGTGCGGCGGGGTAACTCAAGCGGTGCGGCGGGGTAACTCAAGCGGTGCGGCGCAAGCCAAATGGCACTTACTTTCACATTCTTCGAATTTAAACCACACCGCCGAACCGTTTTGGCACGGGATTTGCGCCCTCCTTTCAGCTTCTTTTAACTGCCAAAGGAGCTAAG